>NZ_JBHFNP010000302.1:0-61835 GCF_041929235.1 Microseira sp. BLCC-F43 | reverse complement strand
TTATAATCTACTGGCTTTGACCTAGATGATAATATTGATTAATCTTAACTAATATTGACGGCAGATAAATCTGCTCGTGTCGCGTTTGGGCCCCGCAATGAATTGACGGGGCTACCACGCTCCCGTAATTTTTAGGTGTGGGCGGATGGAAGGTACAGGCGTGCCAGCCTTTGTGATAGATCCCCCGGGTTCCCAACATGGCATAGAACTGAGTCTGTTTTACTTTTTTAGGCTTGTTCGGATCCTCATCGGGGGCAACGTAATTGGGATCGGCATACTCACGTGCGAACGTATATTTAAAGCTGATGCCCTCAATTGGATTTTGGGTATAGCCTTTCACAACCTCTGGCGGCTCTAAACCCAGACACTCATAGAGGGTGGGGACAAGATCCACGGCATGAATGTACTGTTTGCGGAAATCTGGCTGTAAGTCTGTCTTTGGGATGCCCTGGCGCCAGGAAATCATGAAAGGAGCAGCAGATCCTCCTTCGTAGCCCGACCACCGTTTCCAGTATTTGAAGGGTGTATCAAAGGCACAAGCCCAACCTGTAGGGTAGTGGTTGTAGGTTTCGTCTGTTCCGAGAACACCGATTTTACTGTAGTTGTATTGAGGGTCGTCAGGAATATCGTTGAAGAACAAGTTTTCGTTGACTGAGCCGTTGGGACCACCTTCTGCACTGGCACCATTGTCTGCTAGGGCAATGATAATCGTGTTGCCTAGTTGTCCCGAATCTTCGAGATACTTGAACAAGCGACCGATTTGTTTATCGGTATAGGTTGAGAAGGCCGCGTAAGTCTCAGCCATGCGGACAAACAGTTCCTTTTGCTGTTGTGTCAAGTCCGCCCAAGGTCTGACATACTCAGTTTGCGGCCAAGGTTGACCAGCAGGACCGACAAAGTCTGGTTCATCCTCTTCATGCAGGTGTTCGCCATGAGGGTTGATGGGAGGTAATTCGGTATGGTCTGGGAATATTCCCATCTCTTTCATCTTAGTGAAAACGTCTTCACGGTATTTCTCATAGCCATCTTTAAAGACGCTAGTTTCCATCGGGTATTTCCCGTCAGCATCCATTTCTCCCGTGTTGTATCCGTACTCGGAGATTTTCTGCGGCCAAATCTGGTGTGGGGCGTGGTTGGCACCTGGAGAGAAATACAGCATCCAAGGTTTATCTGGGGCGATGACTTTGGCATCTTTAATAAACTGAATCGCCTTGTCTACCAAATCTTTGGACAAGTGATAGCCATTTTCTGTGTCCCCCATATCGGGTTTGTAGGGAGGCTCAATCAGATGGTTATCGTAGATGATGTCGGGATACCATTGGTCAGTTTCTCCCCCCAAGAATCCGTAGTAGCGCTCAAAGCCGCGACCGAGAGGCCAATGACGCTTAGTCGCAGCCATGTTTGCTTCTTCTTCTGGGAGCAAATGCCATTTACCAATGGCGTAGGTGTTATAACCCCGTTCTACCAAAACTTCGGAGAGTAGGGCATTTTCAAAGGGGATGCGACCGTTGGAACCGGGGAAACCAGTAGTAGCTTCCTCAATGCAAGCCATCCCGTTGCTGTTGGCGTTGCGCCCATTCAACAGAGAGGAACGGGTAGGAGAACACAAAGCCGTGGTGTGGAAGTTGGTGTAAACCAAACCCGGTTTGGCAACGTATTCCGTAAGGTTGGGCATTTTGATTTTGCCCCCAAACATCTCCCACGCGCCAAAACCCGTATCATCAATGACGATGTAAAGAATATTGGGTGAGCCTTCAGGTGCTTTTGGTTCTGCGTAGGGTTCCCAATCAGGGACAGAATCGCGAATATCGAGAGCGATCGTACCGTTGAATTGTTTAGTCATCACACATCCTTGTATTAGAATTCTCCAACAACTCTTGTGGGATAGGCGTCTCGCCTGTCAAAGAGTTTTTTGCAGAGGTCTATTGATTATCAAGTTGCGATCGTTAGACGATTGAAGTGCGTTCGCGCAGCTGGCGCTATGCCCCTATGCCCAAACCAGGTGTTAGCCATCGGCTGAGCTTGGGGCATAAATTCATTGCTATAAAGTGCTAAAAACCAAAAGGCTTGCACTGGCTAGTTTTCCAGAAGCGAAGATAATCTGATAGATGATCCCTGATGTATATCGCTTTTTAGTCTTACAGCTACTAAAAAGCCAATTGCCTGCAAAAATCCCTCTAACGATGCACAAGAAGTAATATTGGCATTACTTGAGAAAAACGAGTATTCCAAAATTCCAACTTTTGCGTGTGTGAGTAAACGCCACTAGAGAGGGTATAATCCCATTTGTCTGATCTAAGCTCGCTCAAGCGATGTCTCAAATGATTTTACTCAGCCATAATCCCAATCTATGTCGCTGATTGCTAACCATAACTCCCAGGCGGATTCTCTGGTGGTGACTCGCCAGTTTGATGATATTGATGCTTTTGCAGAAGCCATCAAACCCCTGGATATCACAGTTAATCAGTTAACCCCTGGCTGTTTTCTGGGGAGTGTTAATTTTGCCAAATTTGGCAGTCTGAAGTTTACCCACGTTAATCAAAATCAAGGTATTAGAGCAATCGGACTCAAGTCTCCTAGTGACCTTACATTTGCGATCGCACTTCAAGCCGATCAAACACCAGTGGTGTCTCATGGTTGCCAGATCAAAGCACAGGATATAGTTGGGTTTGATCCAACGAGGGAAACCGATTTCATCACACCGAAAGACTCCCACATAGTCCTTGCCAGTGTGAATGTGCAAGTTTTCCATTCCCTAGCTGAGCAAATGGGATGCGACCTGGGGCAAAAGTTTCTCCAGCAGAATTCCGTCCGGTTACATTCTGCATCATTGCGCCTTTTGAAGGCTTACTATCAGCAAATAACTCACATCTTCAGCAGCCAACCATCATTATTTATGCAATCGCAGATGCCATCCTTGATTGTGGAAGATTTTGTGCCGTTGCTGATCGATACCCTGGGAAAGAACGCCCCAAAAAAACGATACCAGCCCAAACTATTCCGCCGTTATGCCCTTGTCAAGAAAGCCGAAGAGATTGCTAAATTATATAGAGATAAACCTTTAACATTACAACAACTATGTGACGAATTAGGAACTAGCAGTAGCGCCTTATGTTATGGATTTAAAGAGATTTTTGGCATGAGTCCAATGGCGTATATCAAGATGCAACGACTCAATGGGGTACGTCGCGCTTTGAAAAATGCTGACCCTGGCAAAACATCGGTGATGCAGTTGGCTCATCAGTGGGGATTTTGGAGTCCAGGGCATTTTGGCAGAGATTATAAAGAAATGTTCGGTGAGTTGCCATCAGAAACGCTGCGGATAAGTAGGTGCAGGTAAATAAAGTGAAAATAGCTATCCCTACCTATGGCGGGACGCCCACCCCACAAGAGATTGAAGGTTTTGTGGGGTGGGCTAATCGCCCGCCATTGTGGTGAGTTTATTTATATTCACCTACTTCCCGCATTTCTCACAAAGACAGGACTTACGCACCACGGCCTAGAAACAAAGGTGAGACCGTCCAACGCGAGTGCGGAAGGGAGGCATATCGCTGATTGCCAAACCAACGATTTTTCGGATCGCCCTTTGTTTCTTTGCGTAAGTCCTAAACTGGAGTTCCCCCCGCAGGGGGGAACTCCAGAAGACTAAAACCCTTATCCTGTATAGGATGTAACGATTATTCTTCCGTTCAACTGTACCCATGTAATTTAAGCTTTTCTTAAGTTTTAAAGGCTGAGTTCCCTACTCCTAATTATGGGTAATCGACCGGACATGATATTATATCATGTCCGGTTAATTACTTGTAATTAAAAACCTCGACCCGTCCGGTGCGTCCGGTGCGTCTGGGCGTCAGCCCGAATTATAAGTATTCAACCGGACATGATATTACTCTATCCCTGGCAGCTTGTGCAATCAATTGCAGCAATTCGTCGTCGGTGATGATTTCCTCTGCATCGGCTTGAGGTAATCCATCAAAGCGGACTTGTTTCCATAGAACATTTGTACATTCCAGGAGACAAAATTCTGGAATATACCAGCGATCTGCTTTCTCATTTAGCCTGTTCGCTTTCTCATTTCAGTAATTCGCCCATTCATTTTGGTATTTTCCCCAAGCTTTATGGCAATTTACTTTCTCATTTTGCCCGTTGGCTTTCTCATTTCAGTAATTCGCGCATTCATTTTGGTATTTTCCCCAAGCTTTATGGCAATTTACTTTCTCATTTTGCCCGTTGGCTTTCTCATTTCAGTAATTCGCGCATAGGCCACATTCCTCACCATCAACTGTCACATAGACAGTCGCAGCTAGTAAAAGTGAATGATTGGGCAGACTTTTAATTATATAAATACTCAGCTATCAGCCTGAGTCTGAGAATCAAACTTTGGCATAACGCTGGATATGCCCTCTGAAAATCTCCATTTTGAATCAGTAAAAATTGCGGAAAAAATCCGATTGTTTGAACGGCATTTATAGGGATAAAATACAATATTAGGCATGGGTAAAGTTTTGGATTGGGGTTATGTTTGTTGGTTTATACTTTTCGCCAAATCGCCAATTGTTAAATATTCTTGCTGTGAAACCTGACTTGAACCTTTAATCAAATCGGCTGGCTTTTCCCCAATCATAATTGTGGGTGCATTCGTGTTTCCCGAAGTCAGGGTTGGCACCTGACTCACGGTATTGCGCCAAATTTTCTGGGTCGCCGTGGGAGCAATTTGGGATAATGTACCATCAGCCGCCACCGCAAAACAGAAAGCCGCAACATTCCCGGTGTTCATGGGAATGGCAGTTCATGCAATATAAAGATCGTAGGTGCAGAAAGCCGGTTTTTCTCGCTCAATAATATCTCTAACTAACCGTTCGTCTATTTGCTGACCTGGGTCGTGACGCAGGCGGACAATAAAGTGAAACGGACGCCCACCCCCTAGCATCGAATCAACGCCGGTAATAGTTTTTCCTAACACAAACCCTTGAGTAAAAATCTCTTCTATGCTTATGTGCTTTTCGGCTTCCGGTAAATCTTCATCTAACGGTAAACCCGTGTAAAGATGCAGGTAAAAACGCAGACCTCGGCGCGTTCCGTGCCAGCGATAAAGTTCTACGGCATTGCGAATGAGACGGCGTTGATGTTTGGTTTCCCAACGAGGATCGATGGGCCAAGCGACCCAATGTGCTAGAAAAGGTAACAGGGTTTCGGGTGCGGTTAAAGGGTCTAAATATGCCCATAAAACGTCTATTGTTTGAACGGCAGGGTCGAATGCTTGCTCGAAAATATTGAGAAAGCGGGCTAAAAAGTCGATTTCGCGGTAAATTCCGGGTAAAAAATTGACGTAGGAACTGCTGGGACGAACGAAGAGGTTAAAAACTGGACAGGCTAGGAGTTGCCGCTGGTTTTCTACTTCTGCGTAAACATACAATTGGGTTTCGTACTTAAGATTTAAGCGCGATCGCGTTTGATTCAAAGCAGATTGATTCTCAAAAAAATCTTCAGGAATTTGGAAGTACAGCGTTTTATCTACTTTTTGATTTGGGGCAATTTCTTCGGCTTCTTCCTGATACCAACTGCACCAAGATTGGGGAAAATCTCCCTCAATTTCTAGCCGCCACCGCAGCGGATGACCTGCCTTATTTTCCAACTGTACTAACATTTCCCCTGGTTCTCCTGGAAAAACCACCAGGTTGTTGGTAATTTGTTCTTCTTTACTATTCCCGGCAAAGCTTGCTATTGCAGAGGTGTCTGTTGCCTGGGGGGGTTGCATCGAGGCAAGTTTTATTGCTAAGGTTGGACGGTAATTGGATTGGGTCATTGCTAATTGCTAATTGCTAATTGCTAATTGCTAATTGCTAATAGGGGACTGGTGATTGGTATTTTCCATTACCGATTACCGATTACCGATTAGCAATTACCTATTACCTATTAATCAAAAAATTGGATGTTATGACCTGAATTTAGTTGACTATTTTCTGGTTTAGCCCAAGAACAGAGCAATCCTAAAGAACCTGGATTAATTATCGATTGGGGCGTGTCTTCGCGAAACCATTCTTCGCCGTATTTCCGCAAGTCAAATAGTTCTACCATGCCTAAATATCGCACCCCTGGAATTTTCTGGCACAAGGCAACAATATCGGAAGGATAGACGGGACGACCTAAATCCCAACCTTTTCCTTCGATTCCGCCAGTAAGAGGATTGAGAAAGCGATATAAAGTAACTAGCAATTGATTGCGGATTTGTTCTTGAGCGCGCGGGTTGTTATAGTTTCGATCGATGATAACTTCAGTTCTGACGCTGACGCCGATATATTCGGGTTCTTGTAATTTTACCTGCACTCCCAATGGTTTGCGGTCTTGCATGTATTCCATAATTGCTGTTTCCAATTGAGAGTTAAGTTTAAAATACTGCTCCGGGTTCATTCCTTGGCGAAAATCAATTGTATCGGTATTGAATTGGGGAACAATTAGGAGCGTGACTCGACCGGGTGCGGCATTAATTGGATCGGTGAGACAATGAGCGCGAGCGACGGATCTGGATGCTTTTTTGGCGACGTTCTCAAAGTCTTCTGGGGTGACGGCAGATTCGCGAGTCCGCAATATTTGCGGCACTCTAATTACTGCTTGATCTAACGATTCGGGGTCGATTCCTCCGATGGCGGCGTGATAATTTATAACGCTTTTAACGTAAGGAATTGCTTGTTTAATCACCGTTAGTTTTTCTGCTTGAACGTTGCCGCGACTTCCCCCACCTGTGCGGTAAGCAACCATATAAATTTCTGCTCCTGGTGGGGGAACTTTGCCGTATTGTCGTTCTAGTGCTTCGTTGAAGTTATCGGTGGCGTAGGGTTGGATATTGGATAAGTTTCGCGTTTCTGTGCTATCTCGCCGGACGATTCTTCCGGCGGGTTGGATTTGCGATCGCTCTCTAGTTCTCTGCTTTAATTGTGCCGGTTCTCGAATCAACGGGCCAAATTGAATCGTACCAGTTTGCGAATCTATAGTATAGTGTTCGTCCTCCGGACCAGAGTCGGCAAAATCGGCAACTTCTTTCCAATCTTTGGGTTGACCGTTAATCGGTATTACCCGAATATGTTCGCCTGATTTTCGCTCTAAAACAGGTTTCCCTTGCAATTGAAAAGATTGTCCCGGTTTTCCATCGCTGACTCCCAGGAATTCCTCTTCAATACGTATACATTCGCTGGCATTTACTGCACCGCCAATCGAACGAATGTTGATCCCAACAATACTGGGAGAACTGCTATAACTTGGCTGTAATTCTTTAGGACTTGTGTAAACGCAACGTATCCAATGACCCTGATATTCAGTGCCGAAATTGGTGCTAGGCCATTGTTGGGGTAAGTGTAGCACAACATCGGCGCCGTCGATTAAAGGATTGGTGCCAAGCTGTCCTACTTCACTAAAACTGAATCCTTTTGTTTTATCGTCTTCTCTTTTTCTTAATAAAATATTTGGTTGCCATTTTTCACCGTTCCAAGCTTCCCACCTCAAAGGAGGGTCATCGGGATCAATCCCAGTTGTTCTAGCAGCTTCGCCTCTAAAAGTAATAGCGATTACATTTCCTATAATTGGGCTTTCTGGGTCTTCTTGCAAGACTAAATAAAAGCAGTTACCGGGAGTGGATTGCTCGAATAGCAGGGTTTCTTCTAGAGTCCACCATTGATTGTTTAAGGGGGTGCGATTTCGCAAATTTTGCGGTCTATCTTCTTCGGTATAACCTGTCAGAAAGTGGCTAATTTTAGGATTGCCAATAACCAATTCCCGCTCTGTACTGAAAATAATTGCTTCTTGGGTTTCGGTTCGCACCGTCGCGACTTCAGTCGAGTCAGGAATTCTCATCGGTTCCCGTTGAGCTTGAGTGAGATAAAATGTCAGTTCGCACCAAGCAGGTGCGGGAGGTTGCAGGCGAATTCCCAACAATTCTAGAAACGCGACGTAATTGCGACGGGGAACTTGATTGAACCGCATTAACATTTGGTCGGTTAACCAAGAAAACAGTTCAATTAAAGTTATTCCCGGATCGCCTGGGTTATGATTTGTCCATTCCGGACAGTAGCGAGGAATGCGAAGGATGCATTCTTCTACTAAATCATCAAAACTGCGGTCGTCGAGATCGGATTTCGGTAATTTGGGTAAAAAATCAAAGTCCATAATTTATATCATCCACTATAAAACTTCTCCGCCTCCCCGCGTCTCCCCATCCCCCCGTCAGTTACTTTTCTTCTGGTGCTAAATAAAAGGGATAAACCAAACTTCGAGTATCGGGACTATTTTTAGGTTGATAAACGATCTCAATATCTACTTTACCCCTGATTGGGTCGGGGTCGGCACGCACTTCTTTGAGGATGATGCGCGGTTCCCACATTTCCAAAGCTTCTTCTACGTACAGGCGGATTAGCATCAGGGTTTGAACGTTCATCGGTTCAAATACTAATTCTGACAGACGAGAGCCAAAGTTGGGGCGATACACCCGTTCCCCCAAATCAGTTCGCAGGATAATGATGATAGATTCTTCGATATTTGGCGTACTCGCACTGAGTTGGATGCCACCCTGTACGTTGACTTGTATGGGAAATGCTAACCCGGCACCAATGTAGTCTTCCTGCTGATCGTAATAATCGTCTTCAGGCATAGGAGTTCGTTTTTTTTGCCTGGTGTATATTTTACTACAATGTTGCGTCTATGGCTAGTTGCTGGGGATTGGTTTTTGCGATCGCGTGCGGGGGGAGCTTTGTTTGTACAGGACTGACGCAAAAAAACAAAGGTGATAGGAAAGAAACCGGGTTTTTGGGTCCGCGTGCGTCAGTCCTGTTGTAGAAAAACTAGAACATCCTAAAGGTTGCCGCTACTGCGAATTAAGCTCTCCAATTCGTTTCTTTTTGGCGATGCCTCTAAGACAGTCTTTTTGGTAATTTTACCTGACTTATACAGGTTGTAAATCGATTGATTCATCGTACACATGCCGGAGAAACTACCTTCTTTCATCGGTGCTTCAGTTTCCTCAACTTCCCCGCGGCGGATAAAGTCTTTGATCGTATCTGTATTGAGCAAAATTTCGTGGATGGCGGCGCGTTTGCTATCAGTAGTTCGGACTAGAGATTGAGCGAGCGCAGCTACGAGGGACTCTGCGAGTTGAACGAGCAAAAGTTTTTGCTCATATGGTTCAAACATATTCAAGATCCGATCTATAGTTTTGACGGCACTGTTGGTATGGAGCGTACCAAATACCAGATGTCCGGTTTGAGCAGCTTGGAGGGCAGTGTTGACGGTGTGGCGCGCGCATTTCTCCCATTAAGATTACATCTGGATCTTCTCGCAATGCTGCCTTCAACCCCCGATTGAAATCCAGCGTGTGAATGCCTACTTCCCGCTGACTAAGAACTGATTTGTGGTCTTGATGGACAAATTCAATTGGGTCTTCGATGGTAATGATATGCTTGGGCATGTGTTTGTTAATGTAGTCCACCATTGCAGCTAAAGTTGTAGATTTGCCCGACCCAGTGGGACCTGTAACCAGAACCAAACCTTTTTGATAATGGCAGATATGTTGAAATACTTTAGGTAACCCCAGTGACGCAATGGTAGGAATTTTTAACGGAATCAACCGCAGCACCATTGCCGCTCCTTTCAGGGTATTGAATAGATTCAACCTCACCCGTGCAAATTCATAGCTGGCAGATCCATCAAAATCAAAAATCTCTTGAAACTGTTTCATTTCTGTTTCTGTTAAAACTTCTCGCACCCAGCTAAAAAACGTCGCTTCATCAGTTTTGGGATAAGAACTAACTTCAATTTCTCCTCGATTGCGAAAGCAGGGAACTTTACCCACACCCAAAGGTCGGTCAGAAAACCCTTTTTCATAAGCTTCTCGCACCAATTGTTCCAGGGTAGGTACGTTAGATTGAGGTTTTGCTGCAACTACCTGAATTGCCAGGTCTACCCGGTCACTATCCAGCATAATTGACAGATGGTAGCTTCCGGGCTGCTGTAAGGCGAGATCGATGCGCCAATTGCCTTCGCTGGTAACAGAGGGAGCAGTTACTTTGATTTGGTTGTCTATTGCCAGGATTGGGTGAGTGCCAGCATAGATCGGATCGGCACATCCAACCACAGAAAACCTCTGGAGTGCTTGAATCGGCAGAGTTGGAGCTTCGAGGATTTTGAGCATATTGGTTAATAGTTTGACGTTGCTATCTGTTTATATGTCTGAGAGTCGAGCAGATATGCAATCTCGCTGGCACAAAAGCTGGAAAATGCGTCAGACTGGGGTGTGTGTGTTCTGGGGGAGTTCTGGGAATACCGATCAAAACGCGAGTCAGGTGGAATAATTCAGGACTTACGCTCTTCGGAACCTATCACCAAAGTTTCTTGCTGCGATCTCTAGTTTCATAGAAACTTTGGTGTTTGCGTAAGTCCTATAATTCTGATTCGCTGTTCTCGATTCAAGTTGCGTGTACGGTTCGTGTGTCGTCGTTCGTAGTTCGCGATCGCTTAAACTAACCGCTTCGTTTTTTCACCAGATCGTCTCGCTTTTAACTTCTAGAGGTTATGACAGAACCCAACGTTACGCACAAATCCAGTTCTGAATATATGAGGGCAGAAAATATGCTGGATAAACTCCCTCCCGCCGCGAGACAATGGGCTGAAAGTTTGCCTTGGCATCAACGCCGCTACGTTTTATCTTTGTGTCATTTAATTTGTGCAGCAACTCCTGAAGTCCAAGCAGAATTTTTAGATTATTATACCGCCGATGGCTTGGTTGCCAGAACCCTGCGCGATCGCGATACTCAACACCGAGTCCAATGCTATCTAAAAGCCTTTCACATTCAAACCGAACTCAGCGAATCCCTGTTAAAAACCTATGTTAGACAGTTTTATATCCATTCGGCTCAAGATACGCGCCGCCAGCCAGAGCGATATTTAGAATCCGCGTTGCGCTTATCCAGCAATACCGAAGAACGAAATAGCGTTTTTAATTATATTTTGGGTTTTGAACTCTTTAAGATGATGTTTAAAATGAGTTGGTCGCAGCACGAAAGATTAGCTTCCCTGCAAAAATCTCCATCCCGATTTATTCAAGAATATATCAAACCCATTCAACTCGCTCATAAACTCAACAAAATAGTGATTCCCAAAAATGAAAAAGTATTTTTTGATAAACACTGTTATTTTATTCAAAAACCCAACGTCACCGATAAAAAGCTGACCGAGATAGTCATCGCTACCTTCACAACAGATACGGTGATTGATTTTGGTTTTTCTATTATTCGTCACCTCAAATCTTTAGTCTTCGACTACGAATATATTTTTCAAGCCGAACAAGAAAGCATTTTTACCTAATAGGTAATTGGTCAATTGGTAATAGGTAATTGGTAATGGATAATTGTCTGGTGATTCCACAGCCAAATAATCCACAGGACTGCCGCTCATATTCCGGGTTTCTATGAAATAAAACTTACGCAAGCGCGTTCCTATCACCAAAGTTTCTGCGTAGATCTCTGGTGACAAAGCGACGATTTTTCAGAGAAACTTTGGTGTTTGCGTCAGTCCTGATAACTTAACGCTCCGGCAAAAAACCGCCCTGAATTTCTATTCCTCGACTTTGCATTACCTGTTCAAACAAATCGGTTGGCAATGCTTGTTCCACTGCCCAAACACCGGGTTTGTTCAGTTTTCCATCGAGGATTAACTGAGCCAGCGTACCCGTGCCGCAACCTGCTGCTGCGGCTGCATTTTCATGGACTAAAGTTGAGCAATAACACGCCGGTTGACCGTTTTTAATCCCCGTGACTTGAGAGCGAATGGCGACGCCTATGCCGGTGAAGCGATCGCTTACTCCGGTCATCTTATAGCTAACATTGGCTAAAAACTCGATAACGGGGGGATTTTTCAGCCAGCTAGCGGGCCAAGTTTTAGCCACCCACCAGGTGAGATAATTGTAAAAATCGGGAACCGAACCGAATTTAGTAATAACCGTTTTGACCGGAAACGTATCTGGAAGCGTAAAAGTTTCCGGCATATCGTACCAGTAAACGCCAGTTTTCCCGTAGGGGGGAGGGAAGGTAACCGTTTCGCGCTCGCTATAAGGTTTCACTACTTGCCATTTGCTATCGCTCCAACATTCAAAGGGATTTTGCAACCCCAAAAATGTCGTCCGCATCACCGTAAGACCAGCCCCGCCAGACCCGGATACCACATAACTTAAATGGATGCGTTCCGCACTATCCAATTGCTCAACGTCGTGCCGCACCATACTATTAGAAATACCGGGGAAAATCCCCGTATTTACAATAGCCGTCACCCCGGCTTTTTCTGCCTCAGATTGATAGTTTAGTGCCTTGACAGTAAAAGAGCGGTGGTCGCTGACATCGAGGTAATGTACGCCATTTTCGATGCAAGTTTTGAGGACGATAGCATCGCGGTAGTGAAATGGACCAGCACAGTGGATGACGATTTGGGATTGGGCGATCGCTTCTTGCAACAATTCCTTATCTGCCAAATCCAACGCCAGAAACTGTACTTGCGACCCCAGATTAGAACTGACCGCATTTCCCGTTACTGGGTTTCTTCCAGTAATCGTAATTTCTGCCTGTGTATGATCGACCAAATCCGCCGCCACACTGCTGCCAATTCTGCCGCTTCCCCCAATAATTAAAACGCGATTTTTCATTGCTAATTGGTAATTGCTAATTGCTAATTGCTAATTGCTAATTGGTAATTGGTAATTGGTAATTTAATATTTCAGATTTTCAACTTAATTATTCAATGTGAAATCTTAAATTTGCCATCTGCTATTACCCATTACCCATTACCGATTACCGATTACCGATTACCCATTACATAATTCTAAACACCGATTCTACCGTCGATTTAATCGAATCGCGTGCATCCTTTAAAGCTTGGGCAATTGGTTGTTGCGCGTGCAAGAATACCCTAGCACAATTGCGTCCCGGCATTCCAGAAACCGAACCACCTGGATGCGTTCCAGCACCCGTGAGGAACAGTCCATCAATCGGCGTTTTGTAATTAGCAATTTCCGGCAATGGACGGAAGAATACCATCTGATCGAGAGTCATATCGATGTGATAGTAATTTCCGTTATAAGCGCCTAAACGCGCTCCTAATTCTGCCGGACTTTCGACGCGACGCGCAAAGGTTGCTGTCTTGACATTTGGCGCATATTCTGCTATTTTTTCAATCGCGCGATCGGCGACTTTATTTTTCAGTTCATCAGTCCAACCCGTGCCATATTGACCCGTTCCTTCTAAACCAGCAATTCGATAAGGGGCAAAAAATTCGATCCAAACTGTATGTTTGCCATCGGGTGCCATTGACGGATCTAACATCGTCGGTTGCACTAGATACATCGAAGGATCTTCGATGGGAATTTTACCAACTGCCGGGTCGCTGTGAGCAATTTCAACTTGCCGCACTGAGTCAGCAATTAACACCGAACCAATCAAATATTCATCTTTGTGTTCGTGATGCTCAAACCGCAGCGGTTCGTTCATTGCTAAGTCGATTTTGAGGATCGTCTCGTTATTATTAACAATGCGACGATCTAACCTTTCTCGCAAATCTGGATCGGCAGCATCCACATCGCTTTCATCCACCAATTGTAAGAACAAACGTCTGGCATCGATATTAGAAATTACGCCTTTTTCTGCGCGGTATTCCGTGCCATTTGCCACCCGAACGCCGACAGCTTTGCCATTATCAATTAAGACGCGTTCGACATGTTGGTCGGTGAGGATTTCTCCACCCAAGCTTTTAATTAATCTGACCAATGCTTCTACCAAAGCACCCGTCCCGCCTCTCGGTCTTGCCATACCGGGGTTGTGACGCATTGCCATCATAATTGCACCGATTCCCAGGGTTTTTTGGGAGGGAGGCGCGCCTAATTCAGCAGCTAATCTCGCTAGCGGTGCTTTGACAAATTCCTCATCAAACCACTCGTTAAGCATATCCTCGGCGCTGGTTAACATCGTGCGAACAAAGTCTAATGTTTTGTTGGGCGAACCGATGACCGAGAATAAATCTTTCAGCTTTTGAATGTCGTAATTGCCTGCAATATCGATAATCGATTTTGGCGGCGCGTTAAACATGGGAATCATTGCCCCTAACGCGCGCTGCCAAAATAGGGTGAACTCTTTGTATTTTTTGGCGTCGCGATCGCTATATCTGGCAATTTCCGCACAAGTTTTGTCCAGGTCGCGATGGGCTAAGAAATATTTTCCGTCTGGATGGGGACAAAAAACAACCGGGTCGCAGAAAAGATATTCTAATCCGTATTTTTCCAGTTCTAATTCTTCAACAACTGGTCCCAGGTGAATAAATTCGTGGTCGATGGCGCAGAGGTTGAATTTAAAACCGGGTGCTGACTCCGGCATGATTTCTTCAGTTGTAGCCGCCCCACCGGGAACCGAACGTTTTTCTAGTAATAAAACGCTATATCCGGCTTTGAGCAAATAAGCGGCGCAGACTAATCCATTATGGCCTGCACCAATAATTACAACGTCATAGGTTTGCATTTGTGTTGCTCCAGAGGATATTGTCTTTACTAGATCTTAAGAAGATCGAGAAAAGTAAAGGCTCTGTCGAATTGCAGAGATCGTTAATCAGACAATATCTATTTTCGCCCAATCTAAATTTTTTTTCCTACGCCCTACGTCCTATTTTCATGTGCCAAAGGGATGATATCGCGCCTGTAATGCCATCGCAAGCCAAGCAACCATTTTACCATCCCCGCCGCAGCTTGCGATCGCATACACTACCCCCTTCTACCCTATCCCAAGGATGCGCCGCCGCCCTTCTAACAAAAATTTTAAATTTATAATGAAGGTATTTGGCGCATGTAAGCTTCCACTTCCAGGGTTAAACTACCTTCTCCCACCACCATATTCTTGATCCTAAACGCCGAGCCTTCATATTCAAAATAAGGTAAATTCATCAGTTCTTTTGCCTTTTCCATGAAAGCTGCCGCTAATTCCAGTGTAATACCTTTTCCTTTGGTGCAGTAAAGCCCTTGCAGCAATACGGGATGTTCATCTGTACGTGGTATAGCACTTGCAGTGAAGGCAAGTTCTTCAGTTTTTCCCTCAGTTTGTAGCAGAAAGTCGCCGCTAAACATTATTTGGTTGTTACCTCGTAATTGCATCTCCATCTGTTGCGGTTTCAAAGTCACCAATTCATCATCCACATGCAAATCTATTGATGGCATCTTGCGGCGAACAAAGTCTGAATTCATCGCCCGGTTAAGATCGGCTTCTTTTAAGACAACGCGAATACTAGCATCAGTTGGGTGGTCTAATTCAACTTCGCCGCCAAAAAGAGAACCTAAAACATCGATGCCAATATTACTGGTGTGCAGTTCCATCTCCTGCACGCGGATATCTTTTTGTACGACTAAACCTTGTCCCACAACCGAAACCGAATCAGCCTTTCCCTGAACCATTTTCAGCAAATCGGTGCGGACACTTACATTAATATCCTCGACTCCCTCAAGTTGGCTAGTGATTCCTATCTCCGCTGCCTGAGAAAGCGCTTGCTCTTCTATTTTTAAATTGTTGTCTGTCATAATATTGATTTGAGATTTCAGATTTGAGATTTGAGATTTTGTATTTGGGAACCCCCCCTTATAAAGGGGGGGCAGGGGGGGATCGGATTTTGAATTCATGACTTACGCAAAGAAACCGGGTTTCTACAAAAAATCGTTGGTTTGGCAATCAGAGATTGTAGCAAGAAACCCGGTTTCTAAGAGCGCCGCGAGTTTTAGTTGTGTTCGTAGTAAGGACTTTAGTCCTGATTTATTAGGCTTTGAGGACTAAAGTCCTTACTACAAACAAATCTGAAATTACGATGATGGGAACTGCGTCACCAAAGCTTCTGCTTGCAGCGTTAGCTTACCTGGTTGCACGTCTAAATGCTTCAGGCGCAGCGACATGCCTTGTAGTTCAAAGTTTCGCAGATCTAACAATTCGCTAGATTGCTCTAACAAAGCTTGGGTAAGTTCTGGGGAGATTTCTTCGCCTTCGGCATATTGAACTTCTTCCAGGGATAGGCGATTTCCACCTTCGCGCATACGCGGAACTGCGGTAAAATAAACTTGCTTTGTTTCGCCGGTTTCTTGCATAAAAACATCGGCTTTTAGCGCAAATTTTCCTTCACCTGGTAAGCGAAATTCCACCTGTTTTGTGTCAAGGGTAATCGGTTGACCGTTGACATGTACCTTTTGGTTTTGCAGTTTTTCGCTGAGGAATTCTGAATTAAAGGCGCGGTCGATATCTGCTTCGGTTAAAACCACATAAGTTTCGGCTTCAGTGGGATGATTCAGTTCAATTTTGCCAAAAGCAGCGCTGAGGGGATTAATGGCAATATTATCGATATTTACCTTTAATTCTTCGGCGCGCAGGTCTTGTTGCATCACCAGACCTTTGCCTTCAATTGAAACTGATTCTAATTCCCCTTGAATTAGCTTAATCGGATTAGTCCGAATATCTACATTCAGTTCTTCGACTTCATCCAATTGACTGGCTAATCCAATTTCTGCGGCTTTTGAGATCGCCTGCTCTCCTAAATCTGGCATAAGTGCGTTATCTGCCCTATAAATACGTTGCCCTGATTGTTACTGTAAGTTGTCAGATAGGGACAGAGTATCTGTATAGGGACAGAATAAATTATTTGAGCGACAATCTATCTATCGAGGGGGGAATATGACAGCGTAAATAGGTAATCGGGCTTCAGGAGCAGAGGAGCAGAGGAGCAGAGGAGAAAAATTTTTTTAACAATAAAGTAGGGGCGGGTTTTACCAATAACCTTTGGCACTAACAGATAACTCGGTACTTACGCAACTTCTCTATATGTAGAGTGCGTTAACCCAGTGTAACGCACCATGTCCACTATATCTGGAGTTCCTGCGTAAGTCCTGTAACTGTAATAAACCCGCCCCCCGACTTGATATGAAATAGTACAACAAACAGAACTTATGCAGAAACCCGGTTTCTTAAAGAAACCGGGTTTCTTTCTTAAACTTGCACCGGAATTTTGACTGCTTTTCGCTGACGTGTTACAACCATTTTTAGACTGGTAGGCGGTGCTAAAGTGACGCCACGGCGGACGGGACGCACCGGACGGTTATCGGCGAGTGCGAGTTCCCAGGTAGACAAAATAGTTGCTAATACCAGTTTCATTTCATATTGGGCAAATGCCATGCCGATGCAGCGGCGATCGCTACCCCCAAAGGGAAAATATTCATAAGGTGAAAATTGCCGTTCTAAAAAGCGTTCGGGTTTGAAACGCTTTGGTTCTGGGTAGATATCTTCGCGATGGTGCGTTAAATAAACGCAGGGAGAAATCACCGTACCCGGTGCAAATTCATATCCCATTAGTTGGAATGGGGATTTCACAATTCTAGGGAAAATCACCATTGCGACTGGGTAAATTCGCAGCGTTTCTTGACAAACTGCGTTCAGGTAAGGCAGTTTGGTAACGGCATTGGGGTCTAACTCACCACCGAGGGTATCCAACTCTTTGTTCAGTTTGTCGCGAACTTCTGGTAAATTGTGAATCCAGTACAATGCCCATGCTAGGGAAGAAGCAGTGGTTTCGTGTCCGGCAAATAGCAGCGTCATCAACTCATCGCGCAACTCTTCATCGGTCATTGGCTGACCTTCTGCATCGCGAGCAGACATTAACAATGTCAGAATATCAGTTCGAGATGGATTTGGTTGCGCTCTGCGTTCCTCAATTTCAGCATAAAGTAGTTGGTCAATTTGTTGCTGTCTGCGGACAAAGTGTCCCCAAGGACTCCAAGCACCTAAATCTACTTGAAGCGACTCAAAAAACAGCAAGCTGGAACTGAGGGGAGAACTCACTGCATCTAGCAGCGATGTAAAAAGGTCTTTTAGTTGTTGATAACGCTGCCCCTGATTCATGCCAAATACGGCATTTAAAATTACCTGGAGGGAGATTTCTTGCATGGCAAAACGGACGGGGAAGGGTTCGCCGTTACGCTGCTGACCGATTAATTGTTCAGTCAGGTCACACATCAGCTTGCCGTAAGCTTTCATGCGTTCCCCGTGAAACGGAGGTGTCAACAATTGGCGCTGGCGTTGGTGGGTTTCTCCATCCAGCAATACGATTGAGTTATTTCCCACAATCGGTTGTAAGATGTAATTGCCCACACCAGATTCAAATAGTCTTGGATCTGCGGTCAAAAGCTCCTGAATTGCTTTTGGGTTGCTCAATAGCACGTAAGGTGGAATATTGCCCCAGCGCGCTGTAAACATCTCACCGTAGCGCGCAGCAGAGGTTTCGAGTTAATTTAAGGGGTTAGCGATCCACTGGAGTAGCTGTATAAATCGCGGCGTTGTTGGCCCATCGGGTAGTTTCATTGGTTTTGTTAAAAATCGTTACTTTCCTGAAACTAACCTAGCAAACGTGGTAGTGCGATCGCTCTTTTGTCAATATGTTTGAGCCAAGACAGGCTTCCCTGTAGATATTGCCTGTTCGATAATATCGGCGGCGCGGCTCACCCCGCCTGCTTGGCGAATGGCTTGTTGTAATCGGACTGCGTTGTTTTTATAAGAGTCTTCTTTTAGCTAAAACCGACAGAAGCCCCACGTCTGACCCGATAGGGCAGCGTGGGATGAATGGCGGGTGAGTTGACGACAGTCCTCTGACCAATGCCGGAGGCGAGGTCAGAGGACAGGTCGGAAACGAGCAAATCTTGTGTTATATTGTTTTATAGCAAACGCCGTATACTCTAATATGTTAAGAGTCGTCAAGGTCAGGTTGTATCCAAATAGCCAGCAACAACAGTTACTAGCGCAAGCTTTTGGCTCTTGTCGCTGGCTTTGGAATTATTGCTTGAATTTGATAAATCAAACATATAAAGAGACAGGTAAAGGGTTATCTGGATACGAAGTCAAAAAGATAATTCCCCAACTAAAAAAAGAGTATGAGTGGCTGTCGCTGACTTACTCGCAATGCTTACAGCAAGTTTGCTTAAATCTGGGAGTAGCTTTTAATAACTTCTTTGAAAAAAGAGCTAAATACCCTAGATTCAAATCTAAACACGGTAAGCAGTCAATTCAATATCCTCAAAACGTTAAAGTTGCTGATAGTTATGTATCCTTACCAAAAATAGGAGATGTATCGGCAATTATCCATAGACCAATTGAGGGTAAAGTCAAAACTGTAACCATTTCTAAAAACTGTTATAATCAATACTTCGCAGCCATTCTATTTGATGATGGTCAAGATAAACCGTTATCAAATGCAGAAGGTAAAGCAATAGGTATTGACCTGGGGTTAACTCACTTTGCTATTACAAGTAATGGGTCTAAGTTTGATAATCCTAGAATAATTACCAAACATGAGAAGAATTTAAAACTCAAACAGCAGCAGTTATCTAGAAAACAAAAAGGTTCTAAGAACCGGATTAAATCTAGAAAGAAAGTCGCTAGAGTTCACAGAAAGATTGCTAACTGCCGTGAGGATTTTCTCCACAAGCTATCTCGTAGGATAGTTAACGAAAATCAAGTTGTTGTTGTGGAAAATCTCAATGTGTTAGGTATGATGCAGAATCATAAACTAGCAAAATCCATCCACCAAGTCGGATGGGGGATGTTCTGCACCATGTTGAAGTATAAAGCAGAAGCAGAAGGGAAAGTTTATCAAGAAGTTGATAGATTTTTCCCTAGCTCAAAAACCTGTCATGTATGCCTCAATCAAGTTGGCAGTTTACCGCTCGATATCAGGAATTGGACTTGCGAAAGTTGTCAAACCAAACACGACAGGGATATTAACGCAGCTATCAACCTTCGTAATGAAGGACTACGAATTTTGACCTCTGGAACGGGGGATAAAGCCTGTTGTCCAGATGTAAGACGCAGCAGGGGAGGACGCAAGAAATCTACTACCGCGCTTTCTGTTGGGCAGGAAGCCCACACTTACCCGTAGGGAAGTGTGGGTAGTTCACCACTTGCTTGATGGCACTTTGGAGTGCGGCAACGTTTAAGCGTTTCAAAGGTATCACTTCTCCGGCGCCAGTTCTGGCAAGACGAGCGGCGATTCCAGGTTGTTCGTTAGTAATTGGAATCGCTACGATCGGCACGCCGCTGCTTAATGCCCCCACTGTGGTATTCATGCCCGCATGGGTGATAATCAGCCTCGAGCGTTCAATTAATTGCTGGTGGGGTGCAAACGAAACTACCAGCGGCTCTCCGGGTAGCTTTAAGTCTGATGCCTCAATGTTGGGATTTCCCAAAGAAATTACCAGTTGCACGTCTAATCCGATGCAAGCCTCAGCAATAGTATGAAAAATTTCCCATTTCCGGTTTTGTAAAGTCCCCAGTGAAGCGTAAATTAGCGGTTGACCCGTCAATTTTTCCAACGGAAAAGAAAGAGATCCGAAAGAAACGGGTTCTAAGCCAGATGCATCTTGAAACGGCCCGGTGTAATGGAAGCACCGAGATAAACCAACTCGCGGGAAATCAAACTCTGCTGGGATCTGGCAGATTTGAGCCAGTTCGGAGTAACCATTCTCGCGGCTGGAATAGGGGGGTAAGTTCCATTGCTGCCGCTGCCGGACAACTATATCCCAAACGGATTGCGTCAAGCGGTCGATCAGCAAGTTCCCTGCTTGGTTACGCAGACGCGCCCACCATGCTTCGCTGTAACTCCAATGGGTAAAAAATGGGGGAACTCCAGCTTCCTGGTTCACCAACAGCGCATTACAAACGGTGATGTAGGGAAGATTGAGGAAATCGGCAACCGTTCCACCTGCACGGGTGACCTGATCGATTAGCAACGCTTCCACACCGGCAGCTTTAACGGCTTCTGGCAATTCGAGGAAAAGCATCGCTGTTTCTTTTTGGATCGCACTGACTGTAAATTTCAACCCAGCCAGTCCGCTCATTTCACCCAACTGTTTATATTTTTGCTCCAAGGTTCCGGCAGGAATTGCATCTTTTCCAATTGTCGAGAAGTTTAATCCCGATTTCATCACCTTTGGTTGAACGTCGGGTATGCCAAATAGGGTGACGCAATGACCGCGTTTTTGTAATTCTCGACCCAAGACGCACATCGGGTTGAGGTGACCGATTGCTGGAGGACAGATAATACCAAAATGAGTCATAAACACCTCCCCACCATGAAAGTTTGGGTTAGGGAACAGCCTAGCAAAAAGGGGCGCGATCGCGCTTACTTTAGCTTCCCCAGCAGAAGCCTCTCGCTCACCCGAAGGGGAGCTACAGTGCGATCGCTTTGCCCCCAGATATAGCCGTTTTCATTCCGATAGCGATCGAGGTTCGAGGTAGGTTGGGTAACGCTTGCGCTCTACCCAACCTACATTTTTGCCGTGTTACGCTACCTTTCCGGCGGCTCAAACACAATCTCAAACACCGCCTGGGGAACATACCGCCGCAACGTTCGCACCTGGTCGTCCGCGTCTTGGCGATGGAAAAAACGAGCAATTTGGTGCGTTTTAGCACCCGGTAACAACCGCACAATTACCCAAGGTCGATGCAGTCTTTCTTGATTTCTGATGGTATTGAGATAGCCAGCAAGCACATATCCCTTGAGGTTCGCACTGACCTGCTCAATAAGCAAAGCAGCAATGCGCTGTGCTTCCTGTGCCTTCAGACACAACCCGGTTGCGTTAAAATCACCATCCGAGTAATTACTGATACAGCATAACAGTTGCGTAATGCAAAAGTCATGTAATGCTTGCTGATACTCGGAGGAGCGTTCGCACCAGCGATCGCCAATCGGTTCTACCATTATTAATGCCTCCTTTTTTAAGAGAGCCAGAAGCCAGCGTTAGCTCTAGGAAAGTTGGGCGCTGGCTTTTGACCTTTTAGCTTTAATAGCCATAATAGCATTAATTCTATCAATGTCATCAATGTTATTAAAAAACCGACGCAAAAGTGGCTCATAATAGGGATGAGGTTCACTGATGCTATCAATGCCAGGAAAAGACACAAATACAGTAATGCTGCGGGTGGAAGTACCCGAAACACTGCGAAATCGGCTGAAAGCGCAATCAGCCCGAATGCAAATTACGATGGGCGAGTTAGTCGAAAAGCTGATAGATGAGCCAATAACCCTCAGAGAGCTAGAGATAGAAACACTAAAAAGGCTGCAAAAGCAAGAATAAAGCGGAAATCACCTTTTTGATCCAGAAGACGCCAAGACAAATCTCAAGACGGATGGCAATCGCCAAGATCCCAGAAACCCGGTTTCTTTAAGAAACCGGGTTTCTGGGCTTTCCGAATCATTGAGGATGGCTATAGCCTAAGCTTAACCAGAAACGGCCTCAAGAGTTCGCGACTTCACCGGACGCTCGCCTTTTACCACCATCTGAATGCTACGATTCGGTGCTGAAACTAAGCCCCGGCGCGTCGGTAGAATCTCGCGATTATCTGCCAGTTCCAGTTCATAACGCGAGAGTATTTTAGCCAGTGCCACTTTCATTTCAAACAAGGCAAAGGCATAACCGATGCACCGCCTCGCACCACCGCCAAAAGGCAAGTACTCATAAGGTGAATATTGCCGTTCTAGGAAGCGTTCTGGCTTAAATTGTTTGGGTTCTGGATATAAATCTTCCCGCTGGTGAGTTAAATAAATCGAACCCATCAAAATCGTACCCGGTTCCAGGTCGTAGCCGCCGAGGGTGACAGGTACTTTCGGCACTCTGGGGAAGGTTAGCATCCCAACCGGATAAATCCGCAATGTTTCGCTACAAACAGCATTGAGATAGGGCAGTTTGAAAATAGCGCCTGGGTCTGGATTGTCGCCCAAACTATCGAGTTCTTGCAGTAATTTTTCCCGTACCGATGGTAGTTTATCAATCCAGTACAATGCCCAAGCGATCGCAGTTGCTGTGGTTTCGTGACCTGCCACCAACAGCGTCATCAACTCATCGCGCAATTCCTCATCGGTCATCGGTTCTCCCGCTTCATCCCGCGCCGCCATTAATAAGCTGAGGATGTCTGTGCGATTGGGATCGGGTTGCTCTCGACGTTGTTGCATTTCCTCGTAAAGCAGATTGTCAGTTTGCTGCTGACGGCGCAGAAAATTTCCCCAAGGAGTCAGCGGGCCTAAATCTCTTTGCAAAGCTGGAAAATAAAGCATCGCGGCGCTCAAGGGAACGCTCATCCCCTCCATCATTCCCACCAAAAGATGTTCGATCTGTTCGCCTCGCGCATCTTCATTCAGACCAAACACCGCTTTCATCATCACCCGCAGGGTAATCGCTTGGGTGGAACTCCGGACGCAGAAAGGTTTGCCTTGCTGCCACTGGTTCATCACTTGTTCGGTAACATCGCCAATCGTCTCACCGTAGGTTCGCATCCTTTCGCCGTGAAACGGAGGCATCATCAACTGGCGCTGGCGACGGTGGCGATCGCCACTCAATGCAATCACTGATTGTTTCCCCAGCAAGGGTTCCATAATCTCATTCAATTCGCCGGGGGCTTCAAACTCCTTAGTATCCTTTGTCAATATCTCTTGCAGCGCTTGGGGGTTGCTGACAAACACGACAGGTATCAAGCCGCCGCCAACCCGTGCCGTGAAGATGTCGCCGTAGCGTTTGGCACATTCTTCCATAAACTGCATCGGGCGCGCGATCCACTCGATCATTTGTAGCAGCGCTGGGGTTTTCGGGCCGGGTGGTAGTTTCATGGGTAAATTTAACCTAAATCAGAGCGGTTTTGCCTTAAATCTGGCACTATTATCTTCTGTCGTGCCACACCCAACCGGGTGGGGCTTTCCTCTGGGTCTGGAGCGGTAAAAAAATACTTATTTGCTCCTTACCATAATAATGCACAATTTCACCTTTAACTTAATTTATCTTTGTATTACTTATCAGTCATCAACTTTTGCAACATAAAAGTTGTAAAATTTTTGTTAAATTAATCGAGCAGCTACAGTTCTCTAGAGAGAGATTAAGGTAATAAGCATGACAGCAACAACACCAAAGGCAACGTCGGCGACTCCGAGTTTTTGCGAGGGAATTCAGTATTTTGGTGAAGCGATCGCAGATTTTGAGACGTATGGAAAAACACCAGTAATAGCAGAGGGCAGTGTAGCGATCGCAGACCCCACAGATGCATCTGCCGTTTACCAAACTTTACTTTATGCCGACGCCTTGCGCTATTTGACGCTGCAAATTACGGGAAGTAAAGCTTCTGGACACCCAGGGGGTTTTGCTTCGCAAGCGGAAGCTTACGCGGCGTTAGTCATGCTGGGTTACAAGAACATTATTACGGAAGTGGGACACCACGCACCGGGGTTTTATAGTGCGATGTTCTTGGATCGGTCGCTGGAGGACATGGGGATAAATACGGTGCAACAGTTGCGCGATCGCTTCCGGGAAAAACACGGACTCTTAGGACACCTCTCCGGTTACATTCCCGGTATTCTCGCACCCGCAGGCCCCCTGGGACAAGGGGAACACTTTGCCATGGCAGCTGCGTTACTCCACAAAGATAAGTTATTCCCCTTCACCGTCGGCGATGGTGGGTTAGGCGAACCCTATATTATGAGCGGTATGGCACATTTCCACACCGCCTATCCAGGAGTGACAAATTTCTTACCCGTGTTGGTTTGGAATGGATATTCTCAGGAACACCACAGCATGGTATCGCTCAAAACCAATGAAGAAATGATCGCCTATTGGCAAGGTAACGGTTTTGAAGAAGTTGTATTAGTCAATGCCAAAGATTTTGACGACCAAAATCAACCCGGCGATTACGTCGATAGTACTGCTTTTTCTTTCCAGCAACGCCTCGCTTTTACTAAAGCAGTTCTTGTCGGAATTAACCAAGGGGCGCGTTCTGCACTCAGCGGCAAATTAACCGCATTTATTATTAAACAACTCAAAGGTGCGGGTGTCCACGCACGGGGAGCAAAATCCCACAACCTTTATGCCAAAGATACCCTCGATAGTCCCCACATGATCGGCGCTTTGAAAACCCGTGCCTTGCCTGAATCAGCTTGGCAGTTAGTGCGGACAAATTGCGAACGCGCAGGTGGTGGACCAGCGGCGAAAACCGTCGTCACAGAATTTGAATTAACTCTGCCAGAATTAGGCCAATTGCCTTTAGAAGAATACGCCATTGGCGAAGAACATCCCAAAGTTTCCACCACAGCAATGGGGCGTTTGGTGGCACATGTAGGACAAACAGATCCTGGCTATTTAGTCACCAACGCCGACGGTAATGAAGCATCTGGAATTGCCAATATTAACCAAGCGCTGAAGATTATCCACCCGACAACTGATGACTTGTACAACCAAGCACCAAGGGGACAAGTTTACGAACCTTTGAGCGAAGATGCTTGTGCGGGGTTAGCAGCAGGTTTGGCGTTAATGGGTAGCCGTACTTTGTGGTGTTCTTACGAATCTTTTGCGATCAACGGGTTACCAATTTGGCAAACGGTAACGCAAGCAATGGCAGAATTGCGCCGTGCTACTCCGTCTACAATTACTTTATTTACTGCCGGGGCATTGGAACAAGGGCGCAACGGATGGACGCACCAACGTCCGGAAATTGAAGCGTATTTCGCGGCGATGATGCGGAACGGAAATGTATTTCCTTTATTCCCAACCGATGCAAATAGCATTCAAGTTTGTTACGAATGGGGTTTGAGTACAAAGAATAAGGGAGTTGTGATTACTGCGAGCAAATCTCCCCTGCCAATTCACACTACTTTTGAACAAACACGCCAAGCATTGCGCGACGGGGCCGTAATTTTGCAAGAAATCGATCCGCCACAACCGAATGGTGGAGTTGGCAAGAAAGTTGTATTTGCCGTCGTTGGAGATATGACACTGCTGCCAGTATTTGAAGCTGCCGCTTATCTGGAAACAGAAGAGATTGGCGTGCGAATTGTTTCTGTTGTCAATCCTCGGCGCTTATATCGTCCCAGCGATGTAGCTTGGGATACTTGTTCCGAACCCGATGGCGGCTTTTTAGATGATGCTAAATTTGAAGCATTGTTCGGCGGAGATGCCTTAATTGGCGTTACAGGTGGCGCTGCTGGAATGCTCGAACCTATCATGTTGCGGAGTACTTGCAAGCGCGATACTTTCGCTTGGAAGCGAGGAGAAACAACAGCAAGTGCTGGTGAATTGATGGCGTTTAATGGATTAACTGCTGAAGCGTTAACAAAACGCGCAATTGAGTTAGTGCATTAAACTGTTTAGGAATTGTCGCATTGTCGGCTGTATCTAATTTTATGCCCCTGCCTAGTTTCTTCTGGGTGGGGGCTGACTAAAAATTAGAGTGGAGTGCAGCTATGCGTCCTGATTTAGAGGAACTAGAAATTACTCGCGGAGAACTAAAAAAACTAACTGGTGTAGACGTAGAGGGAGATGGATGCGTGTGGTTAGTTTTTATTTTCCTGGTATTTGTTGCAATACAGCTTCTTTTGATTAATATTGGCTACTTTATTCAAATACCACCCCTACTATCAACAGTACTTGGATTTGCTATGTTTTCTTTGTTTTTGTGGGGGATTGTTTCTGCCTATAAGCAAACTCAAGGAAGTTTAAACAATTTACTCAAACAAGTTGAGAGGTATAATGCGGTCGTTAAAGTTATAGACGTTAGCGACCAGCTAGAAGAGGCGGGAAATTTAATAGAGCTTAGAAGCAACAGAGAAAAAGTGGTTGAATTACTTAAAATAGTCAGGGGACGATTGGTAAAATCTTTAAAAACCGAACGAATTATTCGCGAGAATAAGAATTTAGTTGAAAATAGTGAATTGTTTTTAGCTCAATTTACGGATTTAGAATCGGTGGATGCAACTGACGTTTCTAGTAGGGATGGTAAGTTAGTTAATGAGGTATTACAAATTTCAGCAAATGTACAATCGGAAATGAGGAAGTTACAGAAGCGAAGTTAAAACCAACACATCCGGGATTATAGAATTCGCGGCGACTGCAAGCAAGCTTTTGAAACCTGCTACGCCTTGTTGTGAATGCAATAGCCGCGACTTTATTCGTTAGGCACAGGAAGCGCGATCGCTATCTTCTCCACTGGAGTTATTGTAAGCGATCGCATTTGGGATACTTGTTCCGAACCCGATGGCGGCTTTTTAGATGATGCGAAATTTGAAGCATTGTTCGGCGGAGATGCCTTAATTGGCGTTACAGGTGGCGCTGCTGGAATGCTCGAACCTATCATGTTGCGGAGTAATTGCAAGCGCGATACTTTCGCTTGGAAGCGAGGAGAAACAACAGCAAGTGCTGGTGAATTGATGGCGTTTAATGGATTAACTGCTGAAGCGTTAACAAAACGCGCAATTGAGTTAGTGCATTAAGGTTGAGATAATGCCCCTACCTGGGTAAAACTAGGTAGGGGCTGACAATAATCAAAAAAGTAGATAAAATTTAGTTGTAAATATTTGATTTAATTTCCCAGGATAGGATTGTTGAGAAACGCGATCGCAAGCATAATGTCCAAAAGCAAGAGGTAAGAGAAGTTTTAAACAATTCTCCAACTATCCGATTTGTTGAAAAAGGAACCCGCAAAAATGAAAACGTTTATGCTGCATTGGGTCGGAGAAACTACAAGAGGAGATAGTTTGAATGGCACTAACAAAATTAACTAACTCTGGAGAAGTGGCGATTCCTCCAGAAATTATAGAATGGCTTAACCTAAAACCGGGCGACTCGATTGATTTTGCGATCGCGTCAGATGGCAAGGTTTATTTACAACCTGCCAAGATTGATGTAAAAGAATTATCTGGGATGCTGTATGAAGAAGGTAGAAAAGCTGTTTCTCTAGAAGAAATGGATGCGGCGATCGCTGAGTGTGCAGGAGAGTCAGCTTGAAAGGATTAGATACTAACGTAGTCCTGCGCTTTTTGGTGCGGGATGACGAACAGCAATGGCAAATTGCCGATCGCTACATCAATGAAGCTTTGCAAGCTAATGAACCTTGCTTGATTAACAATATTGTTCTGTGTGAAGTGGTTTGGGTTTTGCGAAGCAGATATAAACTAAGTCGAGAAAAACTCATTGACACGCTGGAGAATATATTAAAAGGTAATATTTTCGTGTTTGAGAATCGAGAAGCTATAGAATGGGTAATCGGGCAGATGAAATCTGGTAATGCAGATTTTTCTGACTACCTAATTACCAGAACCAACCAAATAGCTGGATGCCAGGAAACCGCCTCTTTTGATACTAAACTGGGTCAGGTAGAAGGGGTTAAATTGCTATGAGCTAAGGCGTTGATGAAAGGTGCGATCAAGTTAGTGCATTAAGGTTGAGGTGATGCCCATGCCTGGGTTATACTAGGTCGGGGCTAAATCAAAATAAGCATTTTTCATATTGAAAGGATAACGCTATGGATGGAGAAAATATCAAGAAAAAAGTTGAGGATTTAAAAAAGACGATAGAATATGGTATTGAATCTGGTAAAGAATTTATATCTTCGTCTTTCGGAGAATTGTTAGCTTCATTAATAGAAAAGCTACAGTTATCCCGTGATAAAAAGTTCGTCTTTCTTTTGGTTGGCAGAACAGGTGTAGGTAAATCTAGTACCGTAAATTCCTTGATGGGTAAGGAGATTGCCCAAGTAGGTAGTTACGATCCAACTACAATGGGAGTTGAATCTTACGATTCAGAAATAAACGGTATTGAGTTTACGATAATTGATACACCAGGTCTTTGCGATGATATCCCCGAAAAGGGAAATGACCAAAAGTATATAGAAAAGATCCGAAACAAAGTATCAGAAATTGATTTAATTTGGTTTGTAACCCGCCTTGATGACACAAGAGTTACTGCCGATGAAATGCGAGGAATAAAAGTGATTTCAGAAGTATTTACTCCAAAAGCATGGGAACACGCTGTTATTATTTTTACACGCGCAAACAAAGCAGATGATTATTTAGTAGATTTACGTGAGAGAACAAAGCGTATCCGAGATGAAATAGCTAAGTACACAGGTGCTGAGGTAGCAAGTAATATTCCATCAGTTGCAGTAGATAATAAAAGTACAACTACTCCCGATGGGAAGAAATGGCTAGAGGAACTTTATACAAAAGTCTTTGTAAGAATGTCAGAAAGAGGTACTATTCCATTCTTACTAGCAACGGCTTCAAGAATAAATATAGTATCGAATTATAGTGCTGCGTTAGCACAAGCTCCTAACTGGACTTTTTATGGTCAAGAAACGCAGAATGAACCAGTCGGAAGTAATGAAAAATCTTCATTTGAACAAGATGACTCTACAGGCAAAAAAAATAATTTCAACGAAGAACAAAAGCAAAAAGTTAAAAAAAAGATTTTTGATGTCGTTCCTATTCTGAAAGAAATAGGTGAAAAAATTGGTTACATAGTGGGGAAAATAGGTGGCGAAGTAAGTGCAGAGATTGGTGCTGTAGTTGGTAAAGAAATTGGTGGTGCAGTTGGTCATGCAGTAAATTTCATTTTATCGCTGTTTAGCTGATTTAAACAAAACATACCTGGTCAATACCATAGAAATTGGCTTGTCTAGTTGGGATAGATATTTGCTCATTACCTGGGCTGGGCAAACTAAAGCTATAATAAACAGAGTAAACCCTATCAATTACTTAAAAAATAGGTATGGATTTTGAAAAAACTTTTGGAACACCTGAAGCTAGGTATAAACATTGAGTGAAAATGATGAAATTTTAGTAACAGTCCTGAAAGGACATCTTGTTGTTGAAGCTTGACTTGTTAAAATTATTCAACTTAAGCTCTCTAACGCTCAACCCTGGAAATGGAGTTTTCCTAAAAAAGTGGAATGGTGTGTTGGCGAAGGATATTTATCAGATAAGGAGGGTGATGCTCTCAAAGATTTTAATGATATCCGTAATGATTTTGCACACATTCTTGGTCATCAACTGACGTTCGATAGAGTATTCACACTTGCTGAGAAGCTTGGTGATGCCGGATTTGATTTTTCGGATGAAACTATCTATTCTAACCGCCAGCTATCTGAAGAGTGGTATGGGATTGATGGTGCCATGATTGATATTCTGAACACTATTTTCTTTGACTTAGCTTGGTTGCTTGCAGAAAATGGTGGAACAGATTATAGCTGCGGATGAGGGATAACAACCCCAATGCACCGGAACTAAGTATACTTTGTTGCAATTGCGATCGCATTCCTGGAATACAACTGGAAAACTGGATTTTGTCTTAAAATCATTGAGGTTTGGGGTAGAGCGATCGCTCTCTTCTCCACTAGAGTTATTGTAAGCGATCGCTAGCCACAAGCTATGATAGAGCTAATATTTTACCCACACATAAGGATGGAACCATGAGTAACGCTCAAGAGATGGTTCGCGTCAGTCTAGAGATGCCTCCCGAACTTAACGAGGTATTGGAAGAACTTGCTAGTAAAATGGGTGGCAGTAAAAGCGATGTATTGCGGCAAGCGATCGCTTTAATCCTTCAGAAATTATAGAATGGCTTAACCTAAAACCGGGCAACTCGATTGATGCAAGCGATCGCGTCAGATGGCAAGGTTTATTTACAACCCGCCAAGATTGATGTAAGAGAATTATCTGGAATGCTGTAATTAATCACCCGTGCATTCTCAGCAATTTTCGTGCTAATAAACAGAGGAAATAATTAAATAAATTGAGGGACAAGTTAATTAAAATTAACATGCTGTGCCAGGGGTGGGGGATGCGCTCCGATTCAGAAACCGCCAGTTAAACAACCGAATTTACCAAAGCTTGTTACAATGAATGCATTTGAGTGGTGTCCTAACCGAAGGAGTGTTGATGCGTATTGCGATAGTTGGCTGCGGCTTTGTTGCTGACTATTACCTGAAAACGCTGCCAAACCATCCGCAGCTAAAGTTAGCGGGAGTAATGGATCGCAATAGCGATCGCGCCTCTAAGTTTTCCGCTTACCATTCGGTTCCCGTCTACGATTCCTTAGAAAAACTGCTTGCAGATGGCAGCGTTGATATTGTATTAAACTTAACAAACCCCAGGAGCCACTTTTCCGTATCTAAAGCTTGCTTAGAAGCGGGTAAGCACGTCTATTCCGAAAAGCCTCTGGCGATGGAATTTTCCGAGGCAGAGGAACTCGTCAACTTGGCAGAGCAAAAAGGTTTGCTGATTTCCTCAGCACCGTGCAGCATTTTGAGCGAAACGGCGCAGACGATTTGGCAGGCGCTGCGAGAAAATGTCATCGGAAAAGTTCGACTCGTTTATGCCGAAATGGACGACGGACTCGTTCACAGAATGCCTTACAAACAATGGCTCAGCGAATCGGGTACTCCTTGGCCTTATAAAGATGAATTTGAAGTCGGTTGTACCTTAGAACATGCAGGTTATTACGTCAATTGGCTGACTGCATTCTTTGGCCCAGCAGAAACAGTTACGGCTTTCTCATCATGCTTAATTCCAGATAAAGAAACCGATGTACCCTTGGACGTTAATGCTCCAGATTTTTCCGTTGCTTGCATTAAGTTTGCATCAGGAGTAGTGGCAAGATTGACGTGCAGTATCGTTGCTCCCCACGACCATGCGTTGAAGATTATCGGCGATGAAGGCATACTGGGGATCGATGATTGCTGGTACTATGGCGCTCCGGTTTACATTAAACGGATGATCGCCATCCGGCGGAAAACTTTTATCACCCCGTGGAAGCAAAAATATCCCCTGGTGAGAAAAGCGCCCAAATTTGGATATAAGGGGTCCCAACAAATGGACTTTTGTAGGGGCGTGGCAGAAATGGCAGAAGCTATTACCGAAAAACGCCCCTGTAGGCTTTCCCCTAGATATTGCCTGCACAACAATGAAATAGTGCTGGCAATTCAAAACGCTCTGGAAACAGGCGCGCCTTACAAACTTTCATCGTCTTTTGACCCGATTGCGCCCATGCCTTGGGCAAAATCTTAATTTAATTCACCTCATAATTTGGCGATTCAGGCTATGGTATCTACCTCAAAAATTATTCGCTGGGGAATTCTGGGCACGGGCAAAATTGCTAGAGATTTTGCCCAAGGACTAAAGTTTTTGCCAGATGCTCAATCGCTAGCGGTGGGATCGCGAACATTATCCACAGCTCAAGAGTTTTCCCGCCAATTGAACGTACCAAAAGCATACGGCAGCTATGAAGACTTAGTGAAAGACCCAGAAATTGATGTTGTTTATATCGCGACACCCCAGATCAGGCATAAACAAGACAGCATCCTCTGTCTGGAAGCAGGCAAAGCCATCCTTTGCGAAAAACCCTTTACAATTAATGCCCAAGAAGCTCGCGAAGTCATTACTCTTGCTCGCCAAAAGCAATTGTTTTGCATGGAAGCAATGTGGATGCGCTTCATGCCCTTAATCCAAAAAGTTCGCGAGCTAATTAATAGCGGGGAAATTGGCGAAGTTACCACGTTAACGGCTGACTTTGGCTATGGTGTCGAGTTCGATCCAAACAACCGCTTTTTCGATTTAAAATCAGGCGGAGGCGCTTTGCTGGATCGCGGTATCTATCCGCTTTCTTTAGCCTTTTTCCTATTCGGTTTTACCGATAAAATTGTCAGTCAAGCGACGATGGGCGAAACAAGCGTCGATGAACAATGCGCGATGGTTTTAAGCTACTCCAAAGGACAGATCGCCATGCTTTCTGCAAATCTGCGTGCCACAACTTCCAACGAAGTGATTATTAGTGGAACTCACGGACAAATTCGGATTCACGCCCCATTTTACCGCCCGCATCAAATATCGATTACCAAGTTTTCCCCGGCTCCTTTATTTACTGCAAAATCAGCCAATTCCAGTGTCAAACAAAAAATTATATATTCGTTAAAACAAAATAAGTTTGTGCAGCGTTTGTACCTGGAATTTGGCAGTTATCTCAAGCAACCGAAAAAAATCGTGCAACCCTTTGAAGCGAATGGCTATAACTACGAAGCGGCGGAGGTGATGCGTTGTCTTGTCAGCGGTGAAAAGGAAAGTAAAATTATGCCGCTTGACGAGACATTAAGCATTATGGAAACGATGGATGCGATTCGCCGTCAGTGGAATTTGCAATATCCACAAGAATTTTAGATTTGTGAAAAAGAGCGCAGGTTGGGTCATTGACAACGAAACCCAACCTACTAGAACATTATTACCAATTAGCAATTACCAATTAGCAATTACCAATTAGCAATTACCAATTAGCAATTACCAATTAGCCATTTTCCAAATAAGTCTGAAATAGGGTGACCAATTTGCTTGCTTCTTGAGCTGCATCATGATATAATGCCACAGATTCAGCACCAAAAGTGCCCATTTTTGCTAATTCTTCGACAGGTGTCTGCAATACTGTACGCATAGCTGCGGCTAAGGCAGAAGCAGATCCGGAAGGGACTAACCAGCCGCATTTTCCAGGTTCAACTAATTCTGGAATACCGGCAATATACGTACCGATAACGGGACGAGAAAGTGCCAGCGCTTCCATGACTACAACTGGCAAACCTTCGGCAAAACTGGGAAGCACCATTACTTGAGCCGCCAAAATTTGTTGCTGAACTTGTGCATTAGTTGCCCAACCTGTAATTTCGATATAGTCTTCTAGATGCATCTGTGAAATTAAGGTTTCAATCTCGTTTCGCAGGGGGCCATCGCCGACAAAAATGACCTTAAACTTGAATCCCTCAGCAGCTAATTGGCTGACGGCTTCGATCAAGATTAGGTGACCTTTTTGTTCGCCTAAACGGCCCACGCAAACAAATCGCGGTTGGTTTGGCAGGGGGACGTAAGGTTGAGATAAAAACATTTTGTCTACACCGCAGCGAATCACGTGAATTTTTGACCACTGCTTGTAGTCGCACCAACGAAATAGCTGGCTTTTGCCATAGGAACAAACGGCGGCGACAAAGGCGGCGCGTTTAATTTTTTCCGGTAAAGCGATCGCTTCCGGTTTATCAAATTCGTGGGGGCCGTGGATTGTAAAGCTGTATTGGGGGCCTCCCATCAAGTTGCACAGCATGGCAACGGTGGTGCCGTTGGTGGCGAAGTGTGCGTGGACATGTTCGATCCCCAACTCCAACAGCCATTGCAGCAAAACGCAGGCTTCCAGCAAGTAAATCAGATTGATTAAAACGCCTCGATCCGATCCCCAGCCGATTTTGAGGGTTAACTGTAGCGCCTTCCACAAACGCAGCGGTCGCTTAAACGCAACGCGGAGTAAACCCAGGAGCAAACCAACCGCCCCCACCCCCAGAATATACCGAGTTTTTTCTGGCTCTTGCTTATCCGCTTCATCAGCCAGATCTTTGTCTGGAAGGCGAATGGAAAACCGGGCGACTGGAATTCCAGCCGCTTCAATTGCTGCTATTTCTCTGCGAATGAAAGTACAGCTGGGGTAAGGATGCTGATTAATTAGATAAGCAATTTTCATGGCGTTGGTGCAATCTGTTTATCAAGTGATATTCTAGTTGGCTCGGTTGACATCCTGCCCAAGAAAGCTGACGCGCTCTCTTGGGGATTCCCGTCATCACTGACGGGGTTGCCTGGCTCTTACCCGGTTGGGTTTCTCCATCCCAGCAGTGGAGTGTCTTATCCTTTTAGCGATCAATAATACTTGCCACTGGGATCGCGTTGACGCCATGCTGCGCGAACGCATCACCGGATTACAACTGGAAAACTCGACTTTATCTGAGGGATGAAGAAGCTTCGCTAACCTTTGCGAATGAATCTCAGGAGTTACGCAAGGGCGTTGCCAGAAACAAAGGTGAGACCGTCGTTCGCGTTCGCGCAGCGGCGCGCCAGCGCTCAGCTAGGGTATGCATATCTCTCGCCACCAAACCAACGATTTTTCCTAGAAACCGGGAACTTGCGCGTAAGTCCTGAATCTAATACAAAAATTTTTTTCATATCAATAAAATTACGGAGTTTACGCGATCGCCTACGGCAAGCTATCCTTCGGGAATTCATTCGCACCAAGGCGATAGTTTCTCCGTAACTCCCTCTTTTATCCGAAGAATTACATATACTATAGGTTAGTTACAAACACGGTTTTCCTTACTGCATCTTGGCTGAGTAACTTTAGATAAAAAACATCTAATTTTTACATAAAATTTATCGTAAAAAATATTATAAATGCGATAATTTACGCAGGTATAGTTTATGGTGGGATGCAAGATAATTAAAGAGCAACTATCCTATATATCCAGAATAAACAGGTTACTAAAACCCAAGAAAACCTGAAAAAGTCTAAGCTAAATGTGAATTTAACCATGGCTTATACAAACAATTTTAGCAATTCCCACAAGGGTGTCGTAAAGATGATAGAAGAAACTACCCATAAGTTTATAACTGACTCTAAGATTGAAGAAGTCGCCCAATCGTTTAAGCTCAACGATCCGACCCAAGAACAAAAGTATAGACCGCTGGTTTCATTAATTGTTCCTGCTTACAACGAAGCGGCGATTGTTGAGAAAAATTTAGCTATACTCTGCGATTACATGACATCCCTGGAAGGTGAATACCGCTGGGAGATGCTGGTGATTAATGACGGGAGTAAAGATGATACTGGCGAAAAAGCTGAGGCTTTTGCTAGAACTAGAGAGAACGTTAGGGTTTTGCACCATATCGTTAACTTTGGTTTGGGTCAAGCTTTAAAATTAGCCTTCAATCACAGCCGAGGCGATTATGTTATAACGGTGGATATAGACCTGAGTTATTCGGTGGCTCACATCGAAAGACTTCTGACTAAAATCAAAGAAACTCAAGCAAAAATTGTGATTGCTTCCCCTTATATGAAAGGGGGAAAAGTTTCAAACGTTCCCTGGATGAGAAAAGTTTTGAGCGTTTGGGCTAATAGATTTTTGTCCGCTACTTCCCACGGCGACTTGACGACATTGACCGGATTGGTAAGAGTTTATGACGGCAAGTTTGTCAGGTCGCTAAACTTGCGGGCGATGAGTATGGATATTAACCCGGAGGTGATCTACAAAGCCAGGATGTTACGCGCCCGAATAGAAGAGATACCGGCGCATTTATGCTGGAGCGATCGGAAAGCAGTAAAAGTAGGCAAGAAGAAGAAGGCACAACGCCGCTCAAGTATGAGAATACTGCGACAGATTTGGGCGGTTGCTTTTTTAGGATTTATTTTCAGACCAGTGATGTTTTTTTTCATTCCTGGGGTGCTGCTTTTCCTGCTTTCTATGTACGCTAATATTTGGGTGCTGATTCATTGCTTCTGGCAATATGAAATCCTGGCACAATACACCAAGTTTCCCGCTCCGACAGAAGCAGTTGCGGCTGCGTTTTACCAAGCTCCCCATGCGTTTATAATTGGCGGAATTACCTTGATTATGGCAATTCAGCTAATGAGTTTAGGTATCCTAGCTATGCAAAGCAAGAGCTACTTTGAAGAGATTTTTTACTTGGGTAGTTCTATTTACAGATCGAATCAGGAAAAATAGGAGATAAACCAATGAGCAATTCAGTTTTGACCGAAAAAAAGCTGTTAACATTGCCTTCGGATCAAGAAGCTTCTGGTCGCACGCTGGGGGCGGAAGAAATTGCCCTAATAACTGAGGCGATACAAAGCGGAACTCTGACTAGCACGAAAGGGAATTTTGTTAAGACTTTAGAAAAGTTATTCGCCGAATTGGTGGGGGTTAAACACGCTTATGGTTGCGCCTCGGGATCGGCAGCAGTTCACGTAGCGATCGCAGCGATCGATCCGGAACCAGGTGATGAAATTATCACCACTTCAATCACCGATATGGGGGCGCTAACGCCAATCATTTATCAGGGTGCAATTCCAGTATTTGCCGATGTCGATCCCAAAACTTGGAACGTGACGGCGGAAACAATTGAACCGTGCATTAGCGATCGCACCAAAGCCATCATCGTCACCCATCTGTTTGGCAATCCCTGCAACATGACCGAGATAATGGAACTAGCGCGATCGCGCAATATTCCCGTTATCGAAGACTGCGCCCAAGCTTACGGTGCTAAGCATAACGGACAACAGGTAGGTAGCATTGGCGATATCGGTTGTTTCAGCTTACAACAAGGCAAGCACATCACCACGGGCGAAGGCGGATTAGTTGCTACTAACAACGACGCTTTAGCACGGCGGATGTACTTATTTATTAACAAAGCTTGGGGATACGGCGATCCCAACCCAGACCACTATTTCTTAGCCTTGAATTATCGCATGTGCGAGTTACAAGGCGCAGTCGCAGTGGGACAATTATCCAAATTAGAATCCGTCGTACACAGTCGCGTTACCAGCGCCAACAAACTGAGGGAAAAATTACAAGGAATAGCGGGAATTACTACGCCTTGGGTTGACCCGCGAAATATCCACACTTACTGGAAATATTGTCTGAGCGTGGATGGTAATATTATCCCCAACGGCCCCGTCGGAATGGCGCAAAAATTGAAAACCAAAGGCATTTTCTCCGCGCCGCGATACATTCAAAAACCTGCCTTCATGTGCGAAATTTTCCAAAAACAAAATACCTTTGGAAAATCGCGTTTCCCCTTCACATTAGCGCGTCTTGAAGCCGTGGATTATAGCCGCGAGCGCTTCACGGGAACCTACGCCGGATTAGAAAGCGTTTTAGTCTTGCCTTGGAACGAACGCTACACCGACGAACACATCGACTATATCGCCGACTCGATCCGCGAAGCAGTTGCCGAATAGGGCAATTTTAGATTTTAGATTGCAGATTGCAGATTGTAGATTCAGAGGCTAGAAACCGGGTTTCTGAGTAGATCTCTGGTTGACAAAGCGATGATTTTTCATATAAACCCGGTTTCTTTGCGTAATTCCCGAGATTGAAATTAAATCGGCAATCTAAAATCTGCCATCTTCAATTTCTTTTTGGTAATGAGGATATAAGACTATGGAACCCAAAATTAATTTTGGTTTGGTTGGTGCAGGCAGTATTGCCCAAGCTTACGTGCAAGCCTTTGGTACTTGCAAAAATGCCCAGTTAGTAGCCGTTGCAGATATTCGATTTGATGCGGCTAAAACTTTAGCAGCCAAATTAGGATGCCAAAGCTACGACTCTTACCAAGCGATGGCTGAAAGCGAAAAACTTGATGCAGTTATTATTTGCACCCCGCCAATCACCCATCCAGAAATCAGCCTGTATTTTATCGACCGGAAAATTCACGTACTCTCCGAAAAACCTTTCAGCATTGACTCGAAAAGTGCCAAAACAATGCTTGATTCTGCGAAAAAAGCTGGTGTCAAGCTAACAATGGCCTCAAAATTCCGCTACGTCGAGGACGTAATTAAAGCCAGAAATATCGTCAATTCGGGAATTTTGGGAGAAATTGTTTTATTTGAAAATGCCTTTACCGCCCGGGTTGATATGACATGCCGCTGGAATTCTAACCCCAAAGTTAGCGGCGGCGGCGTGTTAATTGATAACGGCACCCACTCGGTTGATATCATGCGCTATTTTCTCGGCCCCCTGGCAGAAGTCCATGTGGTAGAAGGCAAGCGCATTCAAGGATTACCAGTAGAAGATACGGTGCGGATTTTTGTCACAAGCACCAGGGGAGTGACGGGCAATATCGACCTATCTTGGAGTATTAATAAAGATCTAGATTACTACATCCGCATTTACGGATCTTTAGGCACGATTTCCATCGGCTGGAAAGAATCGAAATATCGTCAATCTACCAGTTCGGATTGGATTGTCTTCGGCAAAGGCTACGACAAAGTCCAAGCATTTGGCAGCCAAATCGAGAACTTCGCGAAAGCCATCCAAGGAGAAGAATCGCTGTTAATTACCTCGCAAGATGCGTTGGCTTCCGTAGAAGTAATTGAAGCAGCTTATGCGGCAATGAACCAAAATCATTGGATGGCGGTTGCCCAAGAAACCAACGCCAGCCAACGATTAAACGGAGCGAAACAATTGTTAGAATTGAGCAAAGTATGAGCGTTCGCATTCATCCCACAGCCATTGTTGAAAAAGACGTAGAAATTGGGGCTGGTTCGTCAGTTTGGGATAGCGTTCACATTCGGCATTCAACCAATATTGGCGAAGAGTGCATTGTGGGCGAAAAAACATACATCGCCTACGGTGTAAAAATTGGCAACCGGGTCAAAATTAACGCCTTTGTCTATATTTGTACGGCGGTGAAAATTGAAGATGGGGTGATGATTAGTGCCGGAACAGTCTTCACCAACGATCGCTTTCCCAGAGCAACGACTTCCGACTTGAAACAGTTGCGGACTTCCGATCCGGACGAACATACCTTGCCGACCCTGGTGCGAGAAGGCGCTACGATTGGCGCTCATTGCACAATTGGGAACGATTTGGTCATCGGACGCTTTGCCATGATTGGCATGGGTGCGCTCGTTACCAAGTCCGTGCCGGATTTTCATTTAGCAATTGGACATCCGGCGAGGTCCGTGGGGTGCGTTTGTCGCTGCGGAGAACCGTTGGTGAGGTTTTCTGATGATACGCCGCCGGATTTCGACGAGATAACCTGTTCCGCTTGCGGACTCAAGTATGCGATCAAAAATCGCATGGTAATTGAGTTGACACCCCCAGTTTAAGAATTGCAAATTTTAGATTGCAGATTTGAGATTTAATTTAATCTGAAATCTCAGGACTTACGCAAAGAAACCCGGTTTCTTGCTACGATCTCTGGTTCCCAAACCAAGGATTTTTCATAGAAACCCGCTTTCTTGCTACGATCTCTGGTTCCCAAACCAAGGATTTTTCATAGAAACTTTGGTGTTTGCCTAAGTCATGAATCTGCAATCTGAAATTTAAAATTCCCTCAATGCGATTGACCCGCCTCGACATTCTAGTTCTGGCAACCGTTGTTCTGATCGGATTGATTCACGTGCCTTACCCGTTTGAAGGCGATCAGGCATTGTTTACCATAGGTGCATGGAAAATGAGCCAAGGAGGGATTCTATATCGAGATTTCTGGGACTTGAAGCAGCCTGGGATTTATGCCTTTTACCTGTTAGCCGGATCGATGTTTGGCTTCCATGAGGTGGGCATTCATAGCTTTGAATTGCTTTATATGCTTGCTTTTTCCGCCGTGCTAATAATTACTTTAAAAGATTATTACAGCCAGCGCGCGATCGCCAGTTTAACCCCGCTGCTGACAGTCGGTATTTACTATGGCGTTTCAGGTGCTTGGCATCTGACGCAGTTGGAAGCTTTGGTTGGCTTTCCGATGTTTCTTGCCCTTTATTTTGCTGTTAAAGCTTACCAAGCTCAAAAATATCAGTTTGGATTGCTGTTCCTCTCCGGTGTGATGGGGGGAATTGTGCTGCTATTTAAGCTCATTTTCCTGCCCATCCTGCTGGTTTTTTGGGCTTTGGCGCTGATTGATACTGTGGGGGTGAAAGGGTTTTTTAAGAGGTTGATAGCGATTGGCGTACCCGTCGTTTTGGGAACTTTATTACCATTGGCGATCGCTGGGATATACTTCGCCCAGTTCGACTTGTTGCCCCGGCTTTATCAAAATTTTTTTGAACGTCCGATCCAAATATTTAATCAATCGCCATTTTCGACAAACGAGCGTTTCATCAAGTCAGTCATGTGGTTTATTTCTAGATTTGCGCCGCTGATAGTTTTTGGCTCCATCGGGGCTTATACATTTAAAAGACAGCCAAGAGATTTGATGACGCTTTACCTTGTTTTATGGTTAATATCCGGACTGGGTGTCATCTTGCTCCAGTACAAACTTGGTTGGGAATACTATTTCATGTTAATCGTTGTGCCCCTGGGTATTCTAGCTGGTAAAGGCTTAGAGTTCTTGTGGCAGATAATTAGACAAAATCCAGGTTTAAATTTACCTTGGCAAAAAATAAGCGTGGCAGCGTTTAGTCTAATCTTTCTATTTTCAACTGCATTAATATCTTTAGCTAGGAAGAGTTTTTTCTTAGTGCTAGAAGGCTTCGCGCTCAAACAAGAGCAACAGCGAGGATACCAAAGTTATTTAGCTCCCGATTATCCGACGATTTTAAAGGAAGTGGCATGGCTGAAAAAACCCGAAAGGTTACCTGGAGATATCTATGTTTTTGGCGATCCGCGTTATTATTTATTATCAGGTCGTAAAAGAGCTATCGCATTCCATCTTTGGACTCCCCTAGTACCCGCTCAATGGATGCAGTTACGCGAGCAATTGCAGCAAGATCGACCAGTTTATATTTTCGTCGAAACTAGATTTAGCTTTATACTGCAAAAACACCCCCAAATTGCCAGTTTCATTGCATCTAACTATAACATTTTGCAACAAAGTAATGCCGGGGTTTGGTACGTTTTAAATCGCGAGTAGAGCGGAAAGTATTTTAGATTTAATCTCAATCTTCAATTTGGACTATGTTACCAAAAACAGAAAACTGGGCAATTGTAGGAGGCGGTATTTTGGGCATGACCCTTGCCCATCGACTGGCTCAACAAGGAAAAAACGTTACCCTATTTGAGGGAGCTAACGAGCTGGGTGGATTGGCAAGTGCTTGGCAGTTGGGGGATATAGTGTGGGATCGGCATTACCACGTGACGTTGCTCTCGGATACCCGCTTGAGATCGCTGCTTGGCGAACTCGGTTTAGAACGAGAAATCGAATGGGTAGAAACCAAAACGGGTTTGTATGCCGATGGCAAACTTTATTCTATCTCTAATTCTATCGAATTCTTGCGCTTTTTCCCTTTGGGAATAATCGACAAGCTGCGGTTTGCTTTCACGATTATCTACGGTTCTAAAATCAACGATTGGAAAAAACTAGAAAAAATACCCGTCACCGATTGGCTGAAAAAATGGTCGGGAAAACGCGCTTTTGAAAAAATCTGGCTACCCCTGTTGCGCGCCAAGTTAGGTGACAATTACAAAAAAGCCTCAGCCGCATTTATTTGGGCAATTATTGCCCGACTATATGCCGCGCGTCGCACCGGATTAAAAAAAGAAATGTTTGGCTACGTTCCCGGTGGATCTGCCCGCGTTTTGGAACGATTTGGTCAAGTTTTGGCTGGAGAACACGTCAAAATAAAACTCGGTCATCGAGTCACAAAAGTTGAGCCTATCGGCAGGGGTAAAGTCAGCATCGAGTTTCAAAACCGAGAGCAAGAAACCTTCGATCGCGTCATTTTAACAACCGCCGCCCCCATCGCCGCTCAAGTTTGTTCCGGACTTTCTGAAGCGGAAATTTCCCAGCTTAAAGGCATTGAATATCAAGGAATCATTTGTGCTTCCCTGTTGTTGAAAAAACCCCTTTCCAACTTTTATGTAACGAACATTACCGACACCTGGGTTCCCTTTACCGGCGTCATCGAAATGTCAGCGTTAGTTGACCGCAAATATTTGGGTGGAAATGCCTTAGTTTACCTGCCCAAATACGTACCATCAGACGCCCCGGCATTTTCCCTATCCGACAAAGAGTTGGAGGAAAAATTCGTCCAAGCACTGCTCCAAATGTACCCTCGGTTTGATCGCAGCGACTTGCTTTGCTTTCAAGTTTCGCGAGTCAGGTACGTGCTGGCAATTTCAACGGTGAATTACTCGGAAAAATTACCGCCGATGCCAACTTCCATACCAGGAGTTTATATTATCAATTCAGCCCATATCGTTAACGGAACGCTGAATGTCAACGAAACAATTCAGCTAGCCGAAAAAGTAGCCGAACAGTTTTTAGAATTGCCCAATAACATGGGGTTGGAGGTGCGGGTGTAATACCAATGGAGAGGTAGCAGGTGAGTGCATAAAAATTGCTTTTAGCATTGAACCACCGCTCAAGCATCAAATCGTTCTCATAATCCCACCTGCTAAATTACCAATTACCAATTACCAATTACCAATTACCAATTACCAATTATGAACTGTCCAATTTGCGATGCACCCACGCGCCGTTTGTTTAAAAAGTATGGCTATTGGATCAGAGTTTGCGAAACTTGCTTTCACCAATTCGCCGAACTCAGCCCAACTTTAGCCCATGCGGAACAAGTTTACGGCGACGAATACTTTGAAGGGGGGGGTGCGGGTTATCCCAACTACTTAGGCGAAGCAAAAATTCTTAGATCTCATAGCCGTCGCTACAGCAAAATTTTGGCACGTTACATGCAACCCGGAACGATGCTGGATGTCGGCGCCGCAGCGGGTTTTATCCTTCAAGGGTTCACAGACGGCGGATGGACGGGTAGAGGCATCGAACCGAACCCGCGCATGGCAGAATACGGACGGATGCATCTGGGGTTACCCATCGAGACGGGGACGCTGGAAGAGTTTAAAACCAGCGATTGCTACGACCTCATCACCATGATCCAAGTTATTCCTCACTTTTTCGATCTCAAAAGTGCTTTGCAGACAGCTGAAAAAGTTACTAAACCCAACGGGTATTGGCTGATTGAAACTTGGAATCGAGAAAGCTTGATGGCGCGAATTTTTGGTAAAAATTGGCACGAATACAGTCCCCCTAGCGTCCTCCACTGGTTCTCCCCTTCTGGACTGCAAAACCTCACCACACAGTTTGGCTTTCGCCAAATTGCCAGAGGAAGACCCTCAAAATGGATTCAAGCTTCCCACGGGAAATCTCTACTTGGTTACAAGCTAAAAGGATCGACCTTGGGAAAACTGGCGATGAAGGTAGTTAATTTGATCCCCGACGAGCTATCCATCCCTTACCCGTCAGAGGATCTTTTCTGGGCGCTGTATCAAAAACAATAGTTAATTGATTGGAAATTTCAGATTTTAGATTTAAGATTTCAGATTTCAAATTATAAGATTTGTTGCTGATGCGGGCATCCCAGACAAAATCAATCTAAAATCTAAAATTACTGTAAGCTGTTTGGCGATCAAATGGTTCGATAAATTATCGATCGTGACGTGCATAGATCGCGAACAGAAACAGACAGGTATTACCCAAAAACCAGGGGGCTATAATGAAAATGCCTCGTAACAACTTGACGTTAACCAGAAACCCGGTTACTTCGGTTTTTGGCATCATTCCTAACAGAATTAAGCTGCTCCTTTTTGGCCTATTCATTCTGGGTGCTGTTTTAAGAACCTTAGATATAGGACAGCCAATCGGCGTAGACAACCTCCTATCTTGGCGGGAAACGGATATTAGCGGCATCGCCAGAAATTTTTATCGCGAAGTGATGAATTTGTTCTACCCCAGAATTGATTGGCGAGGAGATGGCCCCGCCTATGTAGAAATGGAATTTCCCCTCTATCCTTGGTTAATTTCAGGACTTACGCACGACGAGAAAAGAAACAAAGGTGAGACCGTCGTTCGCGAAGCGGAAGGGAGGCATATCTCTCGCCACCAAACCAACGATTTTTCGTAGAAACCGGGAACTTGCGCGTAAGTCCTGAATTTCTGACTTGCGTCGAACATTTCCTGCAATTCGAGAATGCCAACAAGCCGTTGTGTTTGAATTAACTCCCAAGCTCAAAAAATAAACCTATGAACGCGAAAATATCCCAGGGGCTATCTACATCAGCGCTAAAATTCCTAGTTATCGCTTTGTTAGCGCTAGGCATATTTTGTCGATTCGTTAACCTTGACCAAAAAGCTTACTGGCTGGATGAAGCTTTTACCTCGCTGCATCTTTCTGGTTATTCAGATCGAGAAGTAGAGAATCAAATTGTTAACGGTGGGATCGTTAGCGTTGCAGAGTTACTCAAGTATCAGTATCCCAGTCCTGAAAAAACAGTTTTTGATACGGTCGATCGGATTGCGGAAACAGCACCGGAATTGCCACCGCTGTATTTTGCGATCGCTAGATTTTGGCTCCAGTTATTCGGCAATTCCATCACCGCGCTCCGCAGTCTGTCTGCCATAATTAGCTTGCTAGTTTTTCCCAGCATTTATTGGCTGTGTCTGGAACTCTTTAAATCCCCATCAGTCGGGTGGATAGCGCTCGCTTTAATAGCCGTTTCACCGTTTCACGTCCTCTTCGCCCAAGAAGCGCGACCTTATAGTTTGTGGACGGTAATAATTTTACTATCTAATGCTTCGCTGCTGCGAGCAATGCGGCTACAAACAAAGCTCAGTTGGAACGCTTATGCAGTCACTGTAATCTTGGGGTTGTATACTCATCTATTTTCGGCTTTACTGTTTTTCACTCAAGGGGTTTATGCAGTCTTAAGCCAACGCTTTCGATTGACTAAAACTCTAATTTGCTATGGAATTGCCTCGGTAATATCGCTAATAGCTTTTGCCCCTTGGCTTTACCCAGCTATAATTACCATATCTCGATATCCAAAGCAACCTGTAGAAGCAGCAACAACCGCGTATACCATCACCTTAGTTAAACGTTGGATTCGCGGGGTTGGCTTGTTTTTTGCCGATTTTAGCATCGATGAAACCAGTGGTTTAATTGCCGTAATTTTATTTTCTATTTTGCTATTATTTATTTTAGCATTAGTCGGTTATTCGATTTATTATTTATTTATAAATAACACTCCAAATGTTGGTTTATTTGTTTTGATATCAATCGCAATACCTCCGCTAGTAATAATTTTATTAGATTTAATGCAAGGGCAAATCAGATCGACGATATCTCGTTATTTCGTATCTAGCGGTTTGTTCGTGCAGCTAACAGTTGCTTACCTGTTGGCAAATAAACTGGGCAAAACTTACGAGCGACCGTTAAAACATCAACAATGGAAAATTGCCGCGATCGCTTTACTTTCCGTAGGCGTGTTATCCTGCGTAACTATCTCCCAATCCCCAGTTTGGTGGACGAAAGCTGAAGATAAAAATAATCATAAAGTGGCTGAGATTATTAACAAAGCCAAGAAACCACTAATTGTCAGCGATGCTTTTTTTGTGAAAATGTTCCCCCTCAGCCATGTTTTAGATGAAAAAGTGAAAATTCAGTTATTACCTAGCCCAAAGAACGCCAAAATTACTCAAGGTTTTAGCGATGTGTTTTTGTACAAAAGTTCTCAAAAATTCATCGATGAATTAAAACAAAAACATAAGCTTAAAGTAGAACCAGTTTACCCCCAGTATCTATGGCAAGTAAAGCAGAAAAATTGACGTTAACCGGCTGCTTTAACAAAGAAAAACGACCATTACCAATTCCCAATTACCCATTACCAATTTATGATGAACGCAAACAAGAAACCAATTGCTAGCCTATCCCTAGATCTGGATAACAAGTGGTCTTACATGAAAACCCACGGAGATCCGGGTTGGGAAACTTTTCCCTCTTACTTGGATATTGTAGTGCCGCGTTTTATAGACTTTCTTGGGGATAAAAAATTAACAATCACCGTTTTTATCGTCGGTCAGGATGCGGCATTAGAAAAGAACCATGCAGCACTCAGATCGATTGCTGAGGCGGGACACGAAATCGGAAATCACTCGTTTAAGCACGAACCTTGGTTACACCTTTACTCTGAAGAAGAGATAGAAAAAGAGATTGCGAGCGCAGAATACCATATCGAACAAGCCACTGGCAAAAAACCCATTGGCTTTCGCGGCCCAGGATTCAGCATTTCCCGCAGCACATTGCAAGTTTTAGCACGACGCGGCTATCAGTACGAGGCTTCCACATTTCCCACCTTCCTCGGCCCACTGGCAAGAGCTTACTACTTTATGACCAGTAAATTGAGCCAGGAAGAAATGGAACAGCGGAAAGTTCTTTTTGGCACGTTAGATGAAGGATTTCGACCCCTCAAACCCTACCAGTGGCAGTTAAATACCGGCGGAATCATAGAAATTCCAGTAACAACGCTGCCGATTTTTAAAGTGCCGATTCATTTCAGCTATTTGCTTTATTTAAGCGTATTTTCTGCCCCCCTGGCGCGGCTTTATTTCCATATCGCTTTGAAACTCTGCCGCTTAACAGGAACCCAACCTTCCTTGCTATTGCACCCGCTCGATTTTCTCGGCGGCGATGACATTCCAGAACTATCTTTTTTCCCAGCAATGAACCTTCCCGGTGGCAAAAAATTAGCCTTGCTCAGTAAGTTAGTTGGCCTGCTATCCGAGCAATTTACGATAGTAACAATGCAGCAACACGCTGAGTTAGCAACTGAACGGGTCAAACTTCCCAGGGTAGAACCCCGCTTCCGTCAGGTAGGAGTTTAAAAGACTCAGAACTTACGCTCATATTCCCGGTTTCTACGAAAAATCCTTGGTTTGGGAACCAGAGATCGACGGTCTCACCAAAGTTTCTTTTCTCGTCGTGGGTAAGTCCTGAGACTTTTAGGTGGCGATATCGATTGGCAATTTTGACGCTGGATTGCTCCGAAAAGCTGGCTACGATCAAAACTTCAATTCTTCCTGAATCTCCATCAGCGTTCCACTAGGTCTTAGCAGTACATTTGTCCTATATCGGGGCTGTGCTTGCAAGTCCCTTCAAGTCCCTCTCCTAGTAAGACGCCATCGGCGGCGCTTTTGGCGTCAGCAGGCTAGAATGCAGAGGATGGGGGACTTGCAAGCAAGACCCTAGAGTGCGGTCAAAAACAGTTGGTGATATGAAGTCCGGTCAATTGCCCGTAATAAAAATTGTTTGTAGTCAGGACTTCAGTCCTTACTAGGATGACGGATAAGGACTAAAGTCCTGACTACGAACTTATTAAGGTCATAGGACCGGATATGATATCACCAATAATGCACCTCGATTTATACTATGGGTGAAAAGCCGCACATCATATGATAGAGAGAACGCGCCACTATGCAAAAGGATTTACAAGGTTTAGAAATTACTAAAGGAGAACTCAAACGCTTAAGTGGTGTGAGTGTAAATGCTGTGTTCAAACCCGCTTCACCGCGTAAGTTTTTAGCGGAAATTCTCAAAACAGTTGGCCTCATCGGGATACTTTCGGTCAGCTGTATTTTTCTATTTCAAGTTTTTCCTACCCATCGTATACTTTTAATTATAGTGCATTTGCTGCTAGCAGTTTGGTTAGTTATTGAGGATGCCATAAAGATATATTTAAGTCAAAAACACCGTCATTTTATCAGTATTATAGAAGATGTAGAACGCTATAACGCCGTGATTCAAAGTATCGATATTAATGACCAAATCGAAGCCGCCGGAAACCCCGGAGTCCGATTACAGCAAAGATCGCGGGTGATTCAAGCCCTTAAACTAACGCGGGAAGATTTAATCCGCGCTTTAAAGACTGAGAGGATTTTAAGGGAAAACGAGCATTTTATCAAACTGAATCCCGAACTATTTGCTAATAATTTAACCGCGTTAGCAGCCTTGCAAGTAGGCGAAAAAGCCAGCGAGTACGGGCGGCTTTTAAATGAAGCGTTTGAAATTGGCATGAGCATCCAAGACGAAATGAGACAATTGCAAAATCGGCAGTTATGAAAGAGGAGAATTGGCATTCCATGCAACCAGATTTAGTCGGGTTAGAAATTACCAAGGGAGAACTAAAACGTCTGATTGGAGTCGATCCAGATGATGTTTTCAGAACCTCGATTTTGCGAAATGCCCAAAAGCGCTGGAGTTTGTTCTTAAATGAAATACTAATAGGTTTGGCACTCACCCCCATTATCGTCGGGGTAATTTACACATTTGTTATCTTTCCTATTCTGGGGTCATCTATTCCCACTGCGATCGCATTGCTAATTATAGTCCCAATTCTGGTGGCGACGGGTCGGTGGTTTTTGAGTCAAAAAAACCGTTCTAAGTTGCTCGTCAGCCTGCTGGATGAAGTCGATAAATATCATGCAGTTATCAACGCTATCCATATAAACGACCAGTTGGAAGCAGCGGGAACAGCAGGGACAAGTTTAAGCGATCGCGCAAAAGTTATTGAAGGATTGCAACTCACCAGAGACGATCTAGTTCGCGCGTTGAAAACCGAAAGAATTTTAAGAGAAAACAAGCAAGTAATATCTACCAATCCAGAACTATTTGCCAATAATTTGAGAACCTTGCAAGCAATGCAAACTAGCAGCGACCAAGCCAGCGAGTACGGACGGCTACTCAACGATGCATTGCAGATTGCAGTAGACGTTCAAGCAGAAATGAGAAAATTGCAACAGAAAAGAATTGGGTAATTGGTAATTGGTAATTGCTCATTGCTCATTGCTCATTGCTCATGGGAATATTTTCTATATCTACCATTAGCTTTTAGCCATTAGCAAATATGAAATCTGAAATCTGAAATCTGAAATTTGCAATTATCCTGAGACAATGAGGACTGAAGTCCTCACTACGAACTTACAAGAAGATGGCAACCAAACCCAAAATTATTGTATTAGATGACGACCCGACCGGCTCTCAAACCGTCCACAGCTGCTTGCTGCTGACGCGCTGGGATGTGGAAACGTTGCGCTTGGGATTGGCTGATGAATCGCCCATTTTCTTCGTGCTGACGAATACGAGGGCGCTAACTCCAGAACAAGCTACCGCCGTTACCAAAGAAGTATGCCAGAACTTAAAACAGGCGATCGCCGGATCCCCCCCAACCCCCCCTTCTCAAGGGGGGGCTACGGGGGGGATCCCCCCTTCTCAAGGGGGGGCTACGGGGGGGATCCTGATTGTCAGTCGTTCCGATTCCACGCTGCGGGGACATTATCCGATTGAAACCGACGTTATCGCCCAAGAACTTGGCCCATTTGATGCCCATTTTCTCGTTCCGGCATTTTTCGAGGGCGGACGCCTCACCAAAGATAGCGTGCATTATCTCATAGTTAACGGCGTCGAAACGCCCGTACACGAAACCGAATTTGCCCGCGATTCGGTTTTTGGATATCGTCACAGTTACTTACCTGACTATGTAGAAGAAAAAACCGGGGGTAAGATTAAAGCCGATGCTGTAGAGCGATTTTTACTCGCAGATATTCGCGCCGGAAGTTTGGAACGACTGATGAAATTAACTAACAATACTTGTGGCGTCGTAGATGGAGAAACTCAAGCAGATTTAAACCAATTTGCCGCCGATATTCTCGCCGCCGCAAGTCAAGGAAAGCGCTTTCTATTCCGCAGTGCTGCCAGCATTTTAACTTCCCTGGCGAATTTAGGCGCTCAACCTGTTGCCGCAGACGATATGGCGCAGTACGTGCGCCAGGGAAAACCGGGTGCAGTTATTGTCGGTTCACACGTCAAAAAGACGACCGAACAATTGGGACGCTTGCTGCAAGAATCCGGTATCGTTGGTGTTGAAATTGATGTATCTCATTTGCTAGATGACTCGCCACAACAACAAGACCAACTTTTGCATCAAATTCTCCAACAAGTTCGAGATGCTCACAATAGGGGGAAAACGCCGGTAGTATATACCAGCCGTCAGGAACTTACATTTAACGACGTAGAAACTCGTCTGGCATTTGGGGCAGCGGTTTCGGCTTTGTTAATGGATGTGGTGCGCGGTTTACCTGCCGATATTGGGTTTTTGATTAGTAAAGGGGGAATTACTTCTAATGATGTTTTAAGCACGGGTTTGGCTTTAACTGCGGCGCGATTGCTGGGACAAATTTTAGCCGGATGTTCGATGGTACGCACCCCTGCTGACCATCCTTTGTTTCCGAATTTGCCCGTAGTTTTGTTTCCGGGAAATGTGGGAGATGCGGATGCGTTGGCGACAATTTATCGGCGACTAACTCGGTAATGTGAATGCGATCGCCCGATGAAGGCGATCGCACCAGATAGCAACGACGATCCTATCACCTTTGTTTCTGCCTCAATCTCTAGTTGCCAAACCAACAATTTTTCCCAGAAACCCGGTTTCTTTGCGGTCATGTCTACGCTATAGCAATCTTATTCGATCTTAGATGCGTTTTCCCTGATGTGGTTCGATACCCATGAGGCAGTCTTTCCACCAGTGTGTCAAAATAGAAAAGCTAACAACTCAAGCGAAACGATTGAGGGATATTTATGAATTTGCTAAAATCTCCAAAAATTTCCACTTTTTTTGCAAATATTTTTGGGAGAAGCAACAGGGAATTTACCACATTATTAGTTTTATCCGTCGCCATAATTATTTCGAGTATTTATGGAGCAAATAGAGGATTAAACTGGTCAGATTATGGTCAAATATTTCACTTCGGAAATCGCATCCTAAATGGCGACTTCCCCTATCGAGATTTTTCTTATCAAACTGGCTTGATCGCCATTTTCGTCAATGCTTTATTTCAAAAATTGCTCGGACAGTATTACTTTTCAAGTCTAGTAGTTGGATTGTTAGTAAAACTATTTACCTTACTGGCTTTATATTTTACACTTAGACAATTCACCTCTAGATTTATATCGATTAACATTTGTATCGGATTATCCCTGCTCGCTCCCGAATTGATTAGTTCAGGACATGAGTATTGGGTCAATCTGTTTTTAACAATTGCCGGAATATTTATAGTTATAGGCTGCAAAAACCTAGAATCACAAAATGCATACTTATACATTTTGCTAGCGGGAATTTATCTAGGTTTAACTGTAGGATTGCGCCAAAGTAATGGCATACTTTGCATATTAGTTACCTCAGTGGTTATTCTGTGTCATTCTCTCAAATATGGGAAAGCATATATTCAAAAAGTCACCCTTCCCTTAATCGCAGGTGTGTGTGTAAGCTTGGTAGCGATCGCTTCCTTTCTTCTGCTCAATCAAGCAATGTCAGCAGCGATTTATGAACTCTTTATCGCCGCAGGCGAAAAAAAGAATTTTAGTGCCTTCTCTGGAGCGTTAGATGCTTTATCAGGAGGGGCATTCTTTGGTTCTTCTGTCACCAACGCCATCATAAAAACTATTTTATACAATGTTATTCCATTGTTGATAATCGGAGGAATTTTTATTTTAATTAAATCTGCTTCAAATTCGCCAAAACAGCAAGCCTTAAACCAGAAAATTGGCGTTTTAATTCCTGTTTTAGCAATCTTGGGGATAGCTATCCAAGAAATTGCTCGGCTTGGCACAACTGGAAATCATAGTATAGGTCAAATTATTTCGGAAATATTTATTTATGATATTCCGAGAATTTCTTTGAGTATAATTTTTTTAATGGGTTGTTTGTTGCCAACAAAGACCGAAGCTTTTTTAGGCTTATCAGCGCCAATTTTTTCAATTTTGGTAGCGTTGACATTGGGAACAGTTTGGTCGATGCAAATGTCGTGGGTGGGGCGCAGCTATGTCAGCACAAGGATGTTGATTGCGCTAGTTATGCTAGTAGCGATCGCGTCTACTCAAATTCCAAATGCCTGGAAAAAAAGACTATCAACGGCATTTTTATTAGTAGCAATCGGTGTATTTTATAGTCAGGTTATTAGTCATTCTCTTGGACAAGAAGGGATTTATGTCGGGTTTTACAAAAATAACTATAGCCTGAACCACCCGATGACAAAATTTATTACAGTACATCAGGAAAAAGCGAAGGCTTTCTCGATGCTGCGTCAATATATTAAGCCGGGAGACTCTTGCTTTATATACGGTTCCGCCCCAGTATTATATACTTTACTAGATTGCAAAAATCCGACCAGGAACGATGTAGCATATGCCGATGCCGTGACACTAAATGATGCGCGCAAAGCAGTTGCTGCGTTAAAAGCAAACCCACCTGAGTGGATAATAGAAACACCTCTAGCTCCAGCAATTGAAAAGGAATCGAAAAATCCACCGTCTTTTTATGACTTTGCTGGGCAACCAGGGCCGATTGAACTCCGCGCGGGATTAAAAGATAAAATCAAAAATTATCGATTAGTAACTACTGTGAAAGATCTGTTTCCAGAAGGAGAAAAATTAGAAACAAGAGATTTCGATCAAGTGCTTAAATATCGGTTGTACAAGCTTGAACCATAACCACATACAAATCTGCTCTTGTTCTTGGCGTCCTACTCAACGAGTGCGCCTCTGAAAGCGTCTATGGCTTCTTGGCGGTTCGTTTAAAGGACAGTCCCCGATTGAGAAACATGGTTTCTGACTGATAGAGGTTTCTTCACCGAAAAATTGGGTCTTTTGCCCCGTCCTTCTAGGACGGCTTTTATCAACGCAAGTTTTTCCCATTATGTTAGTATAATAGCGAGTAGACGCGCAAGTAGAGCAAAGAGGGCTGTCCGGGGTATCCCGGTTGTAGAAAAAACATCTGGAGTCCAAGCATACGCAAGATCCTGGTGGGAACCCAGAATGCAAGCCAGCCTGGAGGCTCGTGGTACATCTTAAATGCTCCCCAATTAGAGACTAGAGGTGTATTGCAGGGCTAGTGAAAAAGACCGCAGTGAAGATGGTGGCGAAAGCTCCCGTGCTTGGGCCGGGAGTAAGCTTACAATTGGACTGGCTCGTAATATAGTTAATTTGTCAGTAGCCGCAGAGGCAGATCGTCCCATGACTGTTGATTCTTCAGTTCCATCAAGGGTGGAGACAGTTACCACTAGCCCCCAGGAAGTAGACCCACGCCTCTCTGTCCAGCTTAAAAGCGAGGAAGGACGCTTGGTGTTGATATTGCCACCCGACACCGATCCAAAAGATTCTGCTTGCGCTTGGTCAGAAATTTGGCAACAACTCAAACAGCGTCTCGGTGGTGGCGATCGTTTTTGGCAACCGAACACCCCTGTGGATCTAATGGCGCAAAATCGCTTGTTGGATGGACGGCAATTGCAAGAAGTTGCCGACGCCTTGGGCGAATACCAACTGACTCTGGCAAAAGTTCATACCAGTCGCCGCCAAACCGCCGTAGCAGCAGCAACTGCGGGGTACTGCGTCGAACAACACTCAGCGATCGCATCCCTCAATCAACCGATCGCCACCCCCGGACAGGCAATGGCAGAACCGCTATACTTAGAAACTACCCTCCGCTCTGGCATGGAAATTCGCCATCCCGGCACCGTAGTCATCTTGGGCGACCTCAACCCCGGCAGTATGGTCGTCGCCGATGGCGATATTCTAGTCTGGGGCAGGCTGCGGGGCGTCGCCCACGCCGGTGCTAAAGGCAATACCGGGTGTTTAATTATGGCGCTGCAAATGGAACCGACTCAACTGCGAATTGCAGATTACCTGGCGAGGGCACCGGAAAAACCACCCGCCCAATTTTTCCCAGAAGTCGCTTACGTAACCCCAACGGGTATTCGCATCGCCAAAGCAGCAGGTTTTACCAGACCCCAATAATTGGCAGGTGGGCAGGTGGGCAGGTGGGCAGGTGAGAATTAGCAATTAGCAATTAGCAATTAGCAATTACCCATTACCAATTACCAATTACCAATTACCAATTACCAAAATCCGCTATGGGTCGTATTATTGTCATCGCATCTGGCAAAGGAGGAGTGGGTAAGACCACCTGTACCGCCAATATTGGCATGGCGCTTGCTCAACAAGGTCGTACCGTAGTTGTTGTAGATGCCGATTTTGGTCTGAGAAATTTAGACTTACTGCTGGGTTTGGAAAACCGCATCGTCTACACCGCAGTCGAAGTGATTACCGGCGAGTGCAAGCTAGACCAAGCTTTGGTAAAAGATAAACGGCAACCCCGACTGGCACTGTTACCAGCAGCGCAAACTCGCACCAAGGAAGCAGTTAATCCCGACCAGATGAAAAACTTGGTCGGCGAGTTGGCAAAATCCTATGAATACGTTTTAATCGACTCTCCTGCCGGAATTGAGATGGGTTTTCGCAATGCGATCGCGGGCGCACAAGAAGCTTTGATCGTCACCACCCCCGAAATTGCCGCCGTCCGCGACGCCGACAGAGTGATTGGCATGTTGGAAACCCACAGCGTCAAGCGGATGCACTTGATCGTCAACCGCATCCGCCCCAAAATGGTGCAAGCCAATGAAATGATGTCGGTGCAAGACGTTCAGGAAATTTTGGCAATTCCCCTCATCGGCATTGTCCCCGATGACGAGCGCATTATCGTCTCTAGCAACCGTGGCGAACCTCTATCACTGGCAACCGAGCTTTCTTTACCAGGAAACGCTTATCATAACATCGCTCGCCGTTTGGCAGGCGAAAAAGTCGAATTCCTCGACCTGGAACTACCCCCCGACGGCTTCTTGACCCGCCTCCGTCGCCTGTTTCAGAATTAGTCGTAATTTTTGCCATAGCGAACAACCATGATTAACCAACTGCTAGAACGGCTTTTTCCTTGGACAGGCGCTAAAAACAGCCGCGAGGATGTCAAGCGTCGCCTCAAACTTGTGATCGCCCACGATCGCACGGGACTTTCCCCGGAGGCGATGGAGTCAATGCGACAGGAAATCTTGGAAGTTGTTTCTCGTTACGTCGAACTCGACGGCGAGGGGTTAGAGTTTTCCATTGAAAGCCAAGAACGCGCTACGGCATTAATTGCCAATTTGCCCATTCGACGGGTGAAGGAAGATTCTTAGGGGTAGGCGATACAAAAGCGGCAACGCTGCCCGATCGCGATCCGGTGAGTAGACTCGATCGTCAGCAGGCGAACCCTTGCGATCTTTCCCAATCTCAGCAGTAATACCAGCATTTACGGCAAATTTAGGCTTAAATTTTCGGTAAATTATCTGGAAGGAAAATAGCTCGGGACTTACCCACGACGATCGTAGAAACCGGGTTTCTTGCTACGATCTCTAATTCCAAAGCGACGATTTTGCATAGAAACTTTGGTGTTTGCGTAAGTCCTATAGCTGATAAATAATTTAAGGAAAAATAACTATTGAACTGCTACCACCAACTCAAGTTGCTAGTAATTGGTAATCACGCAAGTTGCTAGTTATCGGCTTTGCTAATTGCTAATTGCTAATTGCTAATATAGGATTTTTACCAATCTCGCCATTAGCCTCGTTCCCCAGGCGGTCGCCTGGGAACGCCATTAGCCGCTCCCAGAGAGATAACTAGCAACTTGAGTTAATAGCTAATTGGTAATTTGATTAAAATCCTTTTGCCATCTTGACAATTACCGATTACCAATTACCTATTACCTATCACCTTATTAGATCAAATCCGTCTACAGAGGTATTGTTAGTTTCTCCCCTTTGCACCTGGACCTCTGCTCCTGGAGCGGTCGTAATAATTCAGATGATCTCGGGAGACGATATTATATCATGTCTGGGAAATCACCCATAATTAAAACTCAGAGCGTCAGTCCTAACTATGGGTAATCAAACGCACATGATATTACTCCTCCTATTGTTGCAGCAGCTACCTCAAGGTTCTGGACAAACCATAACTTAACCTTAACATTTATTTAACCGAAGAATGTATATACTACAAAAAGTTTGATGGAATAAAATAGCGGTTTACGCTCAGATGAGGGAGAGCGGGGATCTCGGAAAGACAAGGAAGATACAAAAGAATTCTTCCATCTCTTCCCCACTCTTGCAAATGCTTTAGCTCACTGAATATTGAAAAGCCCTATCAATATATTAATCGCGACTTACGCAAACACCAAAGTTTCTCTGAAAAATCGTTGGTTTGGCAACTAGAGATATACGTAGAAACCCGGTTTCTACGATCTTCGTGCGTAAGTACTTTTAATGGTAGTAATTTTTTAAAAAAAGTAGTTGAAAATACATAGATGTATAAAAATGTAAATTTAACAACAGGTTTGACAAAATTTTGCAGTCAGATATAATAGAGAAACAAAGAAAAAAAAGAGGCATTATGTCAAGTGTATTAGAGCTGCAACTAATTCAAAAAGTCACTCATGACGGGAGTGTTCTGGGAATCATCATATCTGCCAATTTCAGAGAACCAGGGATTCACTTTTTTACACCAAGTAACTTATCGCAACAAGTTGCTTACATGCGGCATAGTAAGGGAAAAGTGATTCAACCTCACGTTCATAATCCCGTGGCTCGAGAAGTATACTATACTCAAGAAGTTATTCTAATTAAACAGGGTAAGCTGCGAGTAGACTTTTATACGGAACAGCAAGAATACCTGGAAAGCCACATTCTTTATGCTGGGGATACAATATTGCTGATTCAAGGTGGGCATGGCTTCGAGGTGATTGAAGAGGTGGAAATGATTGAAATTAAACAGGGTCCTTATGTTGGAGAGCATGATAAGACGCGGTTTGTGCCTCACCAGAGAGGTGGGAAATATATCTCACAGCCATCACGCGCGGTTAGCTCCTGCATAGTATAAAATTGGCAAGGCTAGCCGATTGATCCACGATTGATCCAAAAACATAGAACGCAACTTTATGGCAGATTTCATTCCGGTTAATCAGCCACTTTTGGATGGCAAAGAAAAGCAATACCTCAACGAATGCATTGATACGGGCTGGATTTCTTCAGAAGGTCCGTTTGTGCAAAAGTTTGAGGAAGAATTGGCGGCACGGGTTAACCGCAAGCACGGTATTGCTGTCACAAATGGTTCGGCTGCTTTGGATGCGGCGATTGCTGCGTTGGAAATTGGGCCGGGAGATGAGGTAATTCTCCCCACTTTTACGATTATTTCCTGTGCAGCAGCTGTAGTGAGAGCAGGAGCGAAACCTGTTGTGGTAGACTCAGATCCGCGCACGTGGAACATGGACGTGTCGGCAATCGCTGAAAAAATAACTCCGCGCACAAAAGCCATTCTGATCGTCCATATATATGGATTAACCGTCGATGTAGACCCCATCCTGCAACTTGCCCAGCAGCACGGGTTGTCGATAATAGAAGATGCTGCTGAAATGCACGGACAAACCTATAAGGGTAAACCCTGCGGCAGCTTTGGCGACCTGAGTACTTTCAGCTTCTACCCCAACAAGCACATCACTACGGGCGAAGGAGGCATGATTGTCACCAATGACGATCGTCTAGCAGCTCGTTGTCGCTCTCTCCGTAACCTCTGTTTTCAGCCGCAACAGCGATTTGTCCACGAAGAGTTAGGCTGGAACTTGAGGATGACAAACCTGCAAGCAGCGTTAGGTTTAGCTCAGCTAGAAAGGCTAGATGAGTTTGTCGCCCGCAAGCGTCGCATGGGGCAGTACTATACTCAGTTATTATCCGATGTTCCGGGATTGGAACTCCCCCTAGCTGCTACTGCTTACTCAGATAATATTTATTGGGTTTACGGTGTAGTTTTGAACGAGGAAGTACCTTTCGATGCAGCTTACGCAATGAAGTGTTTGGGACAGCACCAAATTGGTACCCGTCCATTTTTCTGGGGAATGCACGAACAACCCGTATTCAAAAAAATGGGCTTGTTTGAAGGCGAGTCGTATCCGGTGGCAGAACGTCTAGCGCGGCGAGGGTTTTACGTACCCAGTGGAATGGCACTTACAACGACGCAGATTGAGCTTGTCGCATCTGCATTGAAGGAAATTTTAAAGTAGGAGGAGTAATGGAACCGACTCAGTTGATGCGATCGCTCTACTGGTATCTCCGCTTTCCAGGAGCTTATGGCAGCTATCGGGGCATTTTTGCCACGACCGAACAAGCGATCGCATCAGCACCAAAAAACCGCAAGATAGGCTATAACCACGCCGATTTAGCCAAAGAGTATCAAAGCAACTTTTATAAAGCAATTGGTTCCTACGACTATCCAATCCTGTTTTGGCTCAAGGATCTGCTGCAAGAAGGATCTACAGTCTTTGACTTTGGTGGAAATATGGGTAACCATTTTTATGGGTATGAGAAATACATCAAATATCCACAAAAGTTTAAATGGATTGTTTGCGAATTACCAGAAATTATTAAGGCAGGAGAAGAAATAGCCGCACAAGAAAAAAGGACATAAATTGTCTTCACCAGTCAGTTTGAAGAGGCAGAAAAAGCCAATATACTGATGGGATAAGGCTCAATTCAATACCTGGGAACAACCTTCGTGGAATTACTGTCAAAGCTTAACCGCAAACCCAACCATTTACTGCTGATCAGATTACCGCTGTGTGAAGGAAAGTCGTTTGTCACATTGCAAAATGGAGGGCTGGTATTTTATCCCGTCAATGTCATGAATCGGAATGAATTCATCGAGTCTATCTGTGGATTGGGCTATAAATTAATCGACAGTTGGAAAGATCGCGCTGAACCTTGTTCCGTTCCCTTTCACCCAGAGTTCACATCCCTAGTTTTAACGGTTTGTACTTGAAGTTGAGCTAAAAAAATGCAGGTTTTTGGCAATTACGCTAGCTATTACGATTTACTGTACCGGGATAAGGACTACGTCGGCGAAGCAAACCACGTCCATACCCTAATACAAAGGTATATGCCGGAGGCAGAAACTATTCTGGAACTGGGTTGTGGTACGGGAATTCATGCTTCCTTATTGGCAGATAAAGGGTATCAAATTTGTGGTGTAGACCGCAGTAAAGAAATGCTGGAGTCGGCACAGCAACGGTTATTAACTCTTAGCCAGGAGCAAGCATCTAAGTTGCAGTTCGTGCTAGGTGATATGCAAACTGTGCGGTTGGATAAAAAATTTGATGTCGTCATCTCGTTGTTTCACGTGGTGAGTTATCAGACAACAAATCAGGCGTTACAAGCTGCGTTTGCAACTGCCAAAGAGCATCTGAAACCAGGAGGGATATTTCTGTTTGACTGTTGGTACGGACCAGCAGTATTGAGCGATCGCCCGATGGTGCGAGTCAAGCGCCTAGAGGATGAAAAAATTATGGTGACTCGAATTGCTGAACCCGTACTGCAGCCAAATCAAAATACTGTGGATGTCAAATATCAAGTATTAATACGCGATCGCACCACCGATGCCGTAGAAGAACTGCGAGAGGTTCACGCAATGCGATACTTATTTAAGCCAGAAGTCGATTGGCTGTTTTCCCAGCACGAATTTGACTCGATTGCCACTGGTGAGTGGATGACGGATAGAGAGCCAGGGTGTAACACTTGGAATGTCTATTTTATCGGCAGATATCAAACCAGATCCGCATAGATATATTGCAAAGGAGACCAATATGAGATATCACTTGGCTCTAGGCAGCCAACTCAATTTAGAAAACATCAACCGAGAAGCTCAACAGGGAAAGCGCCCAAGGCATGTGATGTGGACGCTTAGCCAAGAGTTGGGCGCAACAATTCATACACCAGGAAACGATTCCATCCTGTTTGTAGATAGGTTGCGATCGCATCTGATCAGTAAGCCCGAACAGTGGGCATTAGCCCGCAGCTTAGCAGAAACACTCGATGGAGATGATGTTATCTATTGCACAGGGGAAGACATCGGCATCCCGATCCTAGCCCTCTGCGGTGCTAAACCAAACCGCCCGAAGATAGTTGTATTTTTCCATACTGTAAATCGCCTACGTGTCCGTGCAAGCTTAAAACTTTTTCGTGCCTGGGAACGAATTGATTTGTTTGTCTCCAACACCCAGCCTCAAATCGATTTAATCCTGCGCTACTTGCAAGTACCCAAAAATCGCGTCTATAAATTGCCCGAACAAATTGATACTCGTTTTTTCTCACCCGGTCCAGTCTCAGCCGATAAACAGCGACCCATAATTGCCAGCGTCGGGTTAGAAAAGCGGAATTATAAAATTCTAGCAGATGCCACGGCTGACCTAGATGTAGATGTGAAAATCAGTGGCTTTTCACGAGATGTAAAGCCCCTGGTAAAATCATTTCCTAAAACTATGCCAGCGAATATGTCTCGGAGGTTCTATGAGTGGAATGAATTGGTGCAGCTTTATCGAGACGCTGACATTGTAGTAGTCAGCTTATTTGAAAGTATAGATTCGGCTGGAGTGACAGCTCTCATCGAAGCAATGGCATGTTGCCGACCTGTGATTTGTACTCTAACTAAAGGATTAAAAGATTATCTCCAAACGCCGGGAACCGTGACAGTTGTAGAACCAGAAGATTTGAACGGACTCAGACAGGCAATTATCCACCTACTCGATAACCCCAACGAAGCGCAAGCTCAAGCAAAACGCGGTTATGAGCTAGTATCCCAGCACCACAACAGCGAAGATTTCGTCGAAAATCTTGCTAAGCTGCTGCAATCGGTAAAATAGCTACTCCCTTCGCCAAGGTAGTGCAAGTGTTTTTGACGGGAGTAGGGGCGGGTTTTACCAATCAGTCGGCGGAACGGCGAGAGATCTCGTTATATCATGTCCGCTGGCGAAGGTAGCGTTAGGCTAGCGGGTGAGCAGGTGGGCAGGTGAGTAGGTGGGAGGGAAAAAACAGCTTTTCGCACAATTAACTATATACAACTGATGCAAACGGACATGATATTAGACCCGCCCCGCTCGTGCAGCACCCGAACGGACATAATATTATGGGATGCCCAATTAGGATGTTGTTATTTCCCCCCCGGTAACCACCCCCGATGCAGTACGCCTTTCCGTACCGCTTCACCCTAAGTTTTAAGCTTTAATCAAATATATACACATGCAAAAAATATCGAAGAAATATTTCTATTTAATCAAAAATATGAAAGCAAAGCTAAAAATTTAAACCAGTCTGGTTCGCTTCTTCTTATTCAGGAAAATAGTTAGAATAATACCAGATAGAAATCAATCTGTCAAACTTGGGGGAAAGCAGCAGCCATGACGGAACTAGCTGATAAAATTCCAATTTACCGCAATGCCATTGAACCGTTAGTCGCTGAAGAATTAGAGCAGCAGCTACACCGCCTACCAAAGCAGATAGTACAATATCTCAATCCGGCACAAGTCATGGCTTACGCCCTCAATCGTTTGCCTGCCTTGTATGCTACCAGTGAAGAAGGATGGCGTCGGCAACAGCTACGTGCAAAACAGCAGCTCAAGGAGCAAATTGTTACAGCGGTGCGGCAGGGATTGGCGGCGGTGCAAAAAGACCCCTTAAAAAGTTCAACCCCGCTCAAAGGAGAAGCAACAGTCGAGCAAAAAGACATTTTGAAGGGTTCAATTCGCAGACAACAATGGGCATCTTACGTGCAAAAATCTGCCTATAAATCAGCTTATCTGCGGTTATAAATATTTCACCAAAGAAATGGGTCTTTTGCCCCGTCCTTCTAGGACGGCTTTTCTTGATTTCTGATGTACTGTTTGAGAACTTCGAGTGGTGCGCCGACTACAGATATAGCAAAGTAGCTGGGACTCCAAAGCGCTTCTTTATGA
>NZ_JBHFNP010000301.1:0-45549 GCF_041929235.1 Microseira sp. BLCC-F43 | reverse complement strand
AACTAAAAACCTTTTTTTGGGTTTTTTAATTTTTTTTATTTTTGGCGGTGGGGGGGTTTTTTTTTTGGCGCCACATTTTTGGTTCCCGAAAAAAAAAGGGCGCCCGCCTACGCGGACTATTAACCTCATGCAAAATAAAGTGTATTCTATGAAGTCGCAAAACACTATAAACCGGGTTAGGAGGCAGAGCCTCCCGGATCTCGTTCCCAGGCTGGAGCCTGGGAACGAAATCGCGAGGCTCTGCCTCGGTTTTCGCGTGGGCTGCTGCCTCGGTTTTCTTACCTCACTTTTCTTCAGCGCATATCCTGATAAAACTTTTTTAAATAACTTGCAGGAACGCCCAAACCCCACAAAATACCAATATAAAGATAAATCCCCGTCGCCTTGAGAGATCCCCAACGAGCAACGCGACGATCTGAACTTTGTACGATGCGATTAACCTGACAAATACGTCCCTGCTGAGTCAACTTTAAACATAAATCCGCCTCTTCCATAATCGGCAAACTTTCATCAAAACCGCCACATTCCCAAAAATCAGAACGACGACAAAACATTACCTGATCGCCAAACAAAAGACGCAATCCCTTAAAAAACAGACGAGGTTTAAAAATCAGCGGAGCGTAGTAAGTTTTGAGATAATTATGCAGAGATATGCCCCATCGAGTCGTCATCGAACCTGTCATCAGAGAAATAAAACCCCCGCAGGCGATAGTTTTATCTGCCAAAGTTTGCTCGATCACCGCTACAACGTCATCCGGTACAATAGTATCAGCGTGAAGGAAGCAGAGAATATCCCCCGTTGCAGCATCTGCACCCAAATTCATTTGAATTGAACGCCCTCGTTTTTCCGCAGAAATGACGCGCACATCAAATGCCTTCGCTATAGCAATAGTCTCATCTTCACTTCCCCCATCAACCACCAAAACTTCACTAGCAGGGGGACAGAGTAGTTTAAGCAGACGCAGGGTGCGTCCTAATGAAGTTGCCTCATTCAAAGTGGGAATGATTATACTAACCCGTGACATGGTTTTAATTTTAGAACTTACTCGCGACGATCTTAGAAACCGGGTTTCTTTCTGGGATCTTTCGTTGCCAAACCAGGATTTTGGAGCGCTGAAGCGCAACTACGTGCCTGGAGCGCTGAAGCGCAACTACGTGCCTGCGCGATCGCATCCTCCCTCGGTTCAAATTTTGCCGCGATACTGCAACTTCAGCAACTTCCCCCACAGCCAATTATACGGATGCACCCCGCTATTTTTTTGTTCATCTTTATACACCGCTTTCCCCTCGTTAACCCATTGAAAAATACTGCCCTCCAAATTGTAAACGCGAGAAAACCCCGCCTGTAATAGCCAAGATCCAACCGCTGCACTGCGATAACCGACCGCACAATATACCACTAGCGGTGTTTCAAAAGATACATCTGCTATCGCTGACAAATCAGGCGAGTCAGGATCGATGCGCCTTGCGTGCCACAGATGACTTATTTCATACTCCGCCTCGCTGCGAGCATCGAGTAAAATCGGCGGTGTCTTAGTAGAATCTTGCAGCCATTGTGCCAAAGCTTCCGGCGTTATCGACTCGACATTGGGAAACTTGAGGGTAATCAAGCGCTTGAGGAGATTGAAGGTAAGCGATCGCCAAAACAAAACCACAATTTCAGACAGTTGAAAAACTGGCTCACCCGTTCGGGTGTTTTCCGAATTAGACTCCTAACATAGCATACTATATAGCCGAATAATTGAGCTAATAATGCCAACAACTCAAACCTATCGGAAGGCGGGAAAACCTATGCAAAACCTAACCCCTCAAAAAGATACAGCTGCCTGGATTATTCAAGTTTGGGCTTCATTTATACTTTCCTTCGGTTCAACGGCGATGGGTATTGCCTACCTGCCCGTAGATGGCTGGGTAAAAGGCTTCATGGGCATGGGTTTAACCTTCACAGTTGGCTCATCATTGACCCTAGCCAAAACCATCCGAGACAATCACGAAGCTTCTAAAATAACAGCCCGAATCGATGAAGCCAAAGTCGAAAAATTACTCAGCGAACACCATCCCCTCAAATAAAATAAGACATCCAGAACTTACGCAATGGCGTTGCCAGAAACTCGGTTTCTGAGTCGCTCTTTGCTTCCCTTTCCCAAGGATTTTTCGGAGAAACCGGGAATATGAGCGTAATATGATGTCCGTTGAATTGCCCATAATAAAAAAACCTCACGTAGTCGTTGCGTAGGGACACGGCATCAGAGATATTTCGGACAAACAGATAACGTTAATCGTGCCGTGTCCCGGCGTCTGATTATGGGTAATCGACCGGACATGATATAAGTCCTAACATCGTGAATTATTAGATTATTTTAAGCTTGTTTCTAGAATTGAAAGACGGGGACAACGGTAGTAACTACATTTTGCCTTGATACCCAAACTGCGGACATTTTGAACGTTAACAGACATCTTTTGTTTTGCACCTAATGTTACAGTATTTGTTTCTTTTAATTCGCCATTTACACGCATCTCGACTGTTAGACTTCTATTTTGTATAGCGCGGGTATCGCGACTGTCCATTCCTACAACTAAGTTAAGTTGTTGAAACTTGGAATCAAGAATGCACGAGACTTCAGCATAACCTACAAAAGCTCCGGAATCATTCTTTTCGCTATACAAATAACCAAGTTCAGGCAGAACTTCTCCTGCTATAACAATATTCGGTGGTTCGCTATTTTTTAGTAAAACACTTTCATAACCAGGTGTAGCACTCAGACATTGGGTAGTGAAGATGGAAGATGCTGAAGCTGGCGGGGAAGTTGGAGAGAGTGATGCAGTTGGAGAAGGTGATGCAGTTGGAGATGGTGATGCAATTTGAGAAGGTGATGCAGTTGGAGATGGTGAAATCGGAGATAGAGGTGAAAGCGTTGGATTGTTTAAAACGATTACACCTAGTCGTTGAAGAACTATTACGGTGAGTGCAGATGAACTAATTGCGGTAATAATCATTATTCCGGCAACTAAGGAGATGATAGCCTTGACGTTTTTTTTATTTCCTCGTTGGGGATTTTGATTAGAATTAGATAAGTTGTCTGACTCTTTTAAACTCATTTGTTTAACTCCTTTAAGTTGTTATTTAATTGGAGAAAATTTCTCGAGCTTAAAATAAGCGATCGCCAAGGAGTGATATCTGGCTCCAAGTGTTACAGTTTGTTGCAAAAAGGCGTCAAAGAAAGCAGGTTATACCAGCAGCGTCAAACTCAGAATGCGATCGCTATTAATCTAACAAATTTGGTCGAGGATGGTTTCCAAGTCTAGGAAGGAATCTGCCGCTTTGCACAAAGTGACGCTGGTGTTAGAACGAAAACTAACGACTTCCACTCGTTTACCTCTGCTTTGGACAATCTTTACTGGAAAGACAAAATCGCCATCCCCGCTGACCAAAACAGCCGTATCGTAAGAATTGGCTAACTCTACCATGTGTAAAGACAATTCTACATCTAAATTGGCCTTTCTCGAACCATCCGCATGTTGCACCACTTCTTTGCTAAACACCTGATAGCCTTGGCGCTGCATCCATGACAAAAAACTCAATTGTTTCTTGTTGTTGGGTTCAAAACCCGTGTATAAAAAGACGCGGCATGCAGCAGATTTAGCTTGAAGAACTGAGAGTAGTTGAGCGTAATTAATGTTGATACCCAGCGATGATGCACCATAATAAAGATTGGCTGCATCAACAAAGATAGCGACTCGCTCATGTTGGCTCCGATGGCATGATTTAGTAGCAGATGAAGTGACTTGGGGACTAAGTGGAATCGTGCGACTGAAATCTTCTGCTTGCAACATCTGCTGTACCTCTGCTATCTGCTGTTTTAGTTGGTCTAAATTGCGAGTACGATCCTGTAGATCCTCGGTACTAGCATCCAGATCGCTAAGCATCTGCTGTATCTCTTTTACCTGCTGTTCCAACTTGTTAATTTGGCCTATTTGCATCGCTTTTTGCTGCTGCTGGACTTGATGCAGTTTTGAGATAATCAGCCTTAAATGCGTATTGGTTAAATACTTTGTTTGGGGTGGTTTTAACTGACTCTCTCCTTTCTGAAACTGCTCGATTTGGTAGTCGATTTCCTGAGAATGCTGCTCGACATCAGCCACAGTAATTTGGTTTTTTTGTTGAGCTTGTTGCAACAATTCGCACCGGCGACAGCGATCTTCATTCATCAGCAACACTGCCAGAGAAAGCGGTACGCTAAAATAAGCAACTTGTCCAGATATAGCTGAAATTCCTGCTCCCACTACAGAACTAAAGAGGCTAATTTGTTTGGCAGTTTTTAACAGCTTGTGCTTGTCGTTCATGGGATTACCTCTAATCTAGATGTAAGTTCTTCGGCTTTTGTTGGCGAATATTCTCGATTGACTTGAAGTTTGTAGGTTGGGTTGAGGCACGAAAACCAACCTACACATTACTCCCTTCGGTGCCAGAAGAATTTGTATTGTAATGAACTACGAAGACGCGAAGGAAGAAGAAGGAAGAAATACATAATCTTCTACCGGGATGGGAGTAATTAGTAAAATTGATCGCTCCAAGTACGGGAGATCCTAGTAACTATGGAGTTTGCACAGCAAAGCGATCTACCTTGCGAAAAACCAAATTTTCTTTGCCTTGCTTAAGAATTAGTGAATCTCCTTTTATCTCGATATCGATAACAGAAGAACCTGCGGGACCAGAAATCTTAAGTTTTTGAGCATCCTCGCCTTTTAAAATCTCATACTTTCCCGCTAGTTGTTGGTTTTTGTCTACTTCATGTAGAATCACGTTGTTGTCTGCAAGGAATTCAAATCCCTGCTTGCCATCTGGCGACTGGTATTTTCCCGATAAGCTAGCAGGCGATCCGCAGCTAGTAATGCCTAATAAAAAGACTGTAACTAGAAACCCTCTGAAAGATTTCAGATTATCCATTTGCCGATGCCGTTTAATGTTAAGGTTTGGCATGACTTTCACCTACTATGTAATAACTTTGTGTTGCTCCTACAAAACACCATATTTGTAGCTGGTTACACCCAGAATATGTCAAGCTTTAAAATTGCGAGCAATTTTGATTAGTTCGTGATGAATTGCAAATAACAAAATCAATGCCTCGCAAACAATTCGCCAAAATAGATTGCCGATGATAATTAATCCCAATCCTGCTATAGGATTGCTGAAGATTTGCTGTATGCCAGCAAGAATCAAGACGACTACTCCGAGAACATAGATGAGCCGGACAATCCAAGAACTCACCATTGTCCGAAAACTGAAAAAATCACCGATAAAGCTATCCATTTTTACATCCTCAACTAAACTAAATGAAATATTTAATTTTCCGCAAAAAAGCTATGATTATTCCCAATCAATCCACAAAACTACCAAGAGGCAAAAAAGAGCGATCGCAAGTAATCCAAGCAGATAAAATAGGATACTGATGCCATACCTTACTCTCTTTTCAAATCCTAAAAAAACTTCTTTGCTGGGTTTGCCATGAAATATACCTCTGATTGATTGTCAGAAACTTTGCACAAGACAAGTGCTTTAATACCCAGGACTTACGCAAATTGAAACTCCAGACGCTACTCGTGGCGTTGTCATCGTCGCACCCTACCCGTAAAGATTCTGCGTGTCCTAACAGTTATCAGCTTGTCTGTTCGCTTACAGCGGCTTGCAGCCGCGTGAGGGAAAGCGTTATTGCTTTGTTTGTGAAGCGGCACCCTTAAGGGTGCCGCTACACAAACAAAGGTGTACCTCACTCATTTGCAATCCGCTGTAACTATCCAGTTGTGATAGCTAGTATAGTTAACTATCTACAAACTGTCAAGAAATATCCCGTTACAGTTTATTAAGCCGCCACGCGATCGCCTCCCAATATCAGTATTACGTATCCCTTGTTACAAAAACCCCACCCAAATCCCGACCTATATACATTTTTATACTTATCAGATAGTTTGTATCTGTACTAACATTCAACCTAGACAGAGAATATAGCGGATTTGAATTGGGTGAGGTACAGCCAAACGGCTTTGTTTGTGTAGCGGCAGCATTAATGCTGCCGCTACACTGCAACCGAGACGGCTGCCACGGAGTAACTATCGTATAATAGAGAGTATGTATCGGATAGAGAGAGAGTAAGCGTTTGATTTCCCAAATTCCCCAGGGTGAACTTGAAGCTATAGTCGCCGCCTATGGTGTATCGGAGGCGGAATGGCAGACTTTGTCTCTGGCGCTGAAAGATTTAGCGATCGCAGAAATTGCCGCGCAGCTAGAGATTAGCGAAGTGACAGTTCGCAAGAGATTGGGCGAGGTGTTTAGGAAATTCAATCTAGGGGGTGTGCGCCCAGGTAAACTAACGGATTTGAAGCAAATTCTTCTTTCCGAGTCTCAAAAACGCCAATCTGCCCTTCCAGGGAAAATAGTTTGGGGAGAGGCTCCCGATGTCTCGACATTTTACGGGCGCTCTGATGAGTTGGATAAGCTGGCGAGATGGATAGTTGAAGAAAAATGTCGCCTAGTGGCGCTGCTAGGATTGAGAGGAATGGGCAAAACTGCTTTGTGCGTGAAGTTAGTCGAACAAGTTGACAGTAAATTCGAGCGGGTAATATGGCGATCGCTTCGTTACGCACCACCCCTCGACGACTTGCTAGCTAACCTAATTCCGCTACTTTCTCACCCACAAAAACCCAATCTACCGACGGAGACTAACCAAAAAATCTCCCTACTAATTGACTGCTTTCGCAAACATCGCTGTCTGATAGTACTAGATTCTGCCGATGCAATTCTGCAAACAGAAGAACTAGCTGGACGCTATCAGAAAGGATATGAAAACTATGGCGAACTTTTTAGAAGGGTGGGTGAAGAACGCCATCAAAGCTGTTTGTTACTTACCAGTTTAGAAAACTTTCCAGAAATAGCTGCTTTGGCAGAGCCAAAGGAAGAGCTAAAATCTCCCGTCCGCACCTTAACACTGACAGATTTAAAGTTGTCAGAACCAGAGATTAGGGATTTTTTTCATAAAAAAGGTTTATCTGAATTAGATGAGGATAGGTGGTCAGAGTTAATCGGACGCTATCGCGGTAACCCCTTAGCTTTAAAAATGGCTGTTGCTACCATCAACGAGGTATTTCGCGGTCGTGTTTCCACGTTTATAGACCAAAAAACCTTTGTATTTGGGGATATTTCTAGCTTGTTGAAGCCGCAATTCGATCGCTTATCGGCTCTAGAAAAGAAGATAGTAGATTTACTGGCAATGGAAGAACAACCGATTTCGTTTGTGAAGTTAAGGCAGAAGCTTTCATCCTTTTATCCCCAGGCGCCAGAACTATCGGAACTGATCGCAGCCATGCAGTCTTTGAGTCGGCGATCGCTCTTAGAAAGAAAAGATACAGAGAGTAAGGAAGTTGTATTTACGCTCCAGTCTTTAGTCAAAGAGTATGCACGCACTAAGTTATCGAGTCAGACTACCTCTGCTGATGATTAAAAACTATGTCTATTTACTGCATCAATCCTAGCTGTCCGCAACGTCAAAACCCAGATGATGACCTCGATTTAAAAAGCTGTCAAACCTGTGGTACGCCATTGCGGATACAGGAGCGATACTTACTCAGTAAACTTCTGTCTGAACCAAATGCAAATGCTGAAGTCTTTGATGTATTAGACTTGAAATTTGAATTAGATCAACCAAAAGTATTAAAAGTATTGAAAGATCCTCATACTTCAGTGGAACTGTTTAAGCGAGAAGCTGTAGTATTGAAGTTTTTAAGTTACAATTATCCGCATCTTGGTATTCCCAAGGTTGAAAATGACGGATACTTTTTATTTCAGCATCATCAGGGTTTAAATGAATTGAAGCTGCACTGCTTATTGATGGAAAAAGTAGAAGGAATTAACTTAGAACAGTGGTTGCCAGAAAATAACATATTATCTGAAAAAATTGCCATTGATTGGCTGAAACAATTAGTAAAAACTTTAGCCGCTCTGCATAACAGAAAACTCCTGCATAGGGATATCAAGCCATCCAACATCATGTTGAAACCAGACGAGCATCTGGTATTAATAGACTTTGGTTCGGTGGCAATGCACGAAACTGCTCGCACGCAAATTGGTACAAATGGCTACACAGCACGAGAACAATATGAAGGTCAAGCCGTTTACCAATCCGACTTCTACTCTTTAGGGCGTACATTTGTGCATTTACTTACGAGGATAGCTCCAAATAATCAAACAGGTAAGTTGCGCTGGAGAGACAATATATATTTGACGCCAACCTGGCGAAATATAGTTATAAACTATGCCATCAAAGCGCTGGAATTATTGCCAGAAAATAAATGGAGAAATTGGGCAATACAGCAGTTGCATAACTTGGCATCGCGAATTCAAAATAACCCAAATAATCTTCCCCAAATATCAGCACCGCTGGCAGATTTAATTGATGACTTGATGGCATACTTGCCGAAAGATCGCCCTCAGAATGCCCAAGAGATTTTGCGTCGCTTAGAAGAGGTGGAATTTCCCTACCGCCGCACATTTCGTACAGGGGCGTTGGTTTTGCTAACCAGCGCGGTCATAACCCTTTTGGTGCTGGGAATAAGGCAGGTGGGGTTGCTACAGGCATGGGAACTTAAAGCTTACGACACATTAATACAACTGCGTCCTGCCGAACAGCCATATCCGCGAATTTTGGTAGTGGAAATTAACGAATCGCATCTCAACCAATATGGCAATCCGATACCAGATGCAATCCTCGCCCAAACATTAGAAAAGTTAGAAAGTTATCAACCGCGAGTAATTGGCATCGATATTTTTCGTCCTCCTTCACAAAAGGCAAAACCCACAGATTTAGCGTCTCATTGGCAGCAGAATTCCAACCTGATAGCACTTTGTAGCGTTAAACAAAATAACAATCCCAACAAGCCGGGAATTGCTCCTGCTGCTGAAGTTCCAGCAAATCGTATTGGCTTTAGTGACTTGGTCGTAGATCCCGATGAAGTTCTGCGTCGCCATCTTTTATTTATGCCATTAGTAGCTAACTCTCCTTGCGCTACAGAATTGTCCTTCAGCAGTCAACTGGCATTGCATTATTTAAAAGGCGATCGCATCCAACCGCAAACCACTTCTCAACGTGAATTCCAACTAGGAACGCGAATTTTTAATCAATTGACAGCGAATACAGGTGCATACCAAAGTTTGCCATCCTCGAATCTGGATGGATACCAAATACTGCTAAATTATCGCTCCTCCAAAACCGTTGCTCAACAAGTCACCCTCACAGAAGTTTTGCAGGATAAAGTTAACCCAAATTGGGTAAAAAACCGCATCGTTTTGATTGGTATTACTGCCCCAACGACTGCCGATAATTTCTTCACTCCCTACAGTAGCAGTCAATGGCCTTACCAAACAGTGTCAGGAGTAGTCATTCACGCACAAATGGTGAGTCAAATTATTAGCGCTGTTTTGGATAAACGCCCGCTGTTGAAAGTTTGGTCGCAACGGTTGGAAGTAATCTGGATCTGGGGTTGGTCTATTTTGGGAGGTTTAGCTATCTGGCGATCGCATTCCCTGCTAAACTGGGCAGTAGCTAGCATCATGACAGCTGGCGTTTTATCAGGGGTTTGTTTTGTCCTGCTAATGCAGGGTAGCTGGGTGCCGTTGGTGCCATCAGCATTGGGTTTCATCGCTACAGCTGGGATCGTGCTAGTTTGCCAACGTATCAATCTCGGCAGTCTCCGCCGACTTTTCCAGTGCTATGTTTTGGAAAAAGTTGCTCCTTGGACAAATCGCACTTGATTTGTTCCTAATTTTGGTATTAGTTAGCCTAGCAACGCCCGCTTGGTCGGAAACCTCAACCGAGACAACAAGCGATCGCCATCCATTATCCTTGTCTCTAGACTATAATCCCCCAACCGGCAAAGATCCCCCAGAACCACGGCGAGACGGGGGAAGGCGTCCCGGAATTCCGGCTACGGATAAACCTCTCACAGCCTTAGTACCTGAATATTACCCTGGATTGACCATCTCGGAACATCCTACCTTTTGGATTTACGTCCCTTATTCATCAGAAATACCCCATTCCGCAGAGTTTATCCTCTGGGATGAAAATGAAGATATCGTTTACGAAACAACGTATCAGCTAACAGGTACGCCAGGAATTGTTAGCTTTCATCTGCCAGAAAATGCTCCAGGGTTAGAAATAGACCAAACATACAGGTGGGATTTTATTTTCACTGTAGGTGATGGGAGGGGTGATGCGGTTGTCACCCCACAAATTATGCGCGTCGTACTGTCGGATGGCTTGATAAATCAAATAGAAAAAGCAACAACACCACGAGAGCGCATCTTTATTTATGCGATTAATGGTTTGTGGCACGATGCGCTAACAGAATTAGCTGAACTTCGCCGCCAATCGCCAACAGATGAAGAATTACTAGCTGATTGGGAAGTACTTTTGTCTGCATCGGGTATTAACTTGGATGATATGATTTCCGAACCTTTAATTTAGTTTTGCACAGGTGGATTGAGCCATGCTAGATAAAATAATCCGCGACATTTCTATTAGTGCGGCAACTAATTTTGCCACGGCGATGAGTCATGTGGCAAACTTTATATCTACTATTGCCCCTGACTCAGAAACATCCTCAAGTTTAGAGGAATTTTCTCACCCTCGCCAACAGGAAGCAAAGCAACTTTTAGAAGATGGAATTGTCAAACTTGAGAATAATCAATTTAGATCGGCTTCACACTCTTTAGAAGCTGCCTTAGAGATTTATCGGCAAATAGGCGATCGCTCTGGAGAAACAAAGACCCGTATTTATATTACGATAGTTTCCTTGTATGTGGAAGAACCTCGCCAACAACTGGAAAATATCATATCGACAATTTTAGCTTGTCCCGATTTCAATATTTTTTTGAAAGAATCGCCTCATTTTTTTGCAGAACTCTCGCGGTTCATCCCTCAACTTGAAAAGTCTTCAAATAAAATTTTTCAACTCATGCAACAAACAAAAGAGCAAGTAAAATCGAGTCAATTTATAGATGCCCTAAAAACCTGCGAACAAGCACTTACCCTTTCTGTAGAAATCAACCATCCTATGTGGATAACGGTAAGCTTCAACAATATGGGAGAAGTTTATCGCCAACAAGGTCAGTATTTATTAGCGAAAAATAACTTCGAGCGAGCTTTAGAAAGTAGTAAAAAAATCTCGAAAGAACGCCTCTTTTTTGAAGGAATGATTTGTAACAACCTTGGCGGAATATCTTACCATTTAGGCCAATATTCCGAAGCGCATAAGTTTTTGGAAGACGCTTTAGCCATTCACAGACAAATTGACCACAAAGCTGGGGAAGCGATGAGCTTTACCAACCTTGGAGGACTTTATGATAGTCAGGGTCAGTATTTCCAGGCGCTGGAGTTCCATCAGCAAGCTTTAGAGATTCACAGAGAACTTGGCGATCGCTTTGGGGAAGCAACAACCCTCAACAATATAGGAGTAGTTTACAACAATTTAGATGATTACGATCGAGCGCTAGCAAATCAACAGGAAGCCTTCGATATTTTCCAAGAAATTGGCAATCCTTTGGGAAAAGGACGCAGCTTAATAAACATGGGTCTAGTTTATCAAAAACAAGGTAAGTATTCGCAAGCAATAGAGTTTTGCAAACAAGCTAATACTATATACCAGGAAATTGGCGATCGCGCTGGACAAGGAATGAACTTTAACAACTTGGGAGCATTATACAGTAATTTGTGACAATATCAGGCAGCGTATGATAATTTTAAGAAAGGTTTAGAGATTAGTAAAAACATTGGCGATCGCGTCTGGGAAGCAATAAGTTTTAATAACATCGGTCACGCTGAATTAGTTCAAAATCATTATGACCAAGCTCAAAATAACTTTCAGCAAGCTTTAGCTATTTTCCAAGAACTAGGCTACCGCAGTGGAGAAAGTGCAACCCTGAATAACTTGGGGATGGTTCTTTTAAATCAAGGCGAATATACTCAAGCATTAGAAAAATTTCAGCAAGGTTTAACTATTAGCCAAGCGATTGGCAATAAATCTGCACAAGCAAATCAAATCGCTAACATTGGAATCATTTTTTCCGCTCTAGGTAAACATCTCCAAGCCGTCCAATTCTATCAGCAAGCTGCGGACATTTCCCAAGAAATTGGTACTCGTTTGGAGGAGGGAATCTGCCTAACTAATATGGTTGCAGCCTTCTTTTTAGCTGGGAATATTCAATTAGCTGAGCAAAACCTTCGCAAAGCTGTCGAAATTCTAAAACCCCTCCGCTCGAAATTGAGCGACATGGATAAAATATCAATTTTTCAAACCCAAATCAGTCTCTATCGTGGGTTACAACAAGTTTTAGTTGCCCAAGGTAAAACAGATGAAGCACTAGAAGTTGCTGAAGCAGGTCGCGCCAGAGCGTTTGTCGATTTATTAGCTGAAAGATTAACTTCCCCATCCAATATTGATATTCAACCGACTATCACTTTGGCAGAAATCAAACAAATTGCTAAAGAACAAAATGCCACGTTGGTTGAGTATTCGCTAATTTATGACGATTTTGGGTTTCAAAGCAAACAACCCGAAAAACTGCAAGCATTAGAACTTTATATTTGGGTAATTAACCCCACTGGCGATATTACATTTCGCCGCCAACCTTTACAGCTAGAACCTGGAAATATACCAGGGCCACTTTATACTTCTCTCAAGGATCTCTTAAAGTACACTTATAAACGCATGAGAGGTGACGGTAACGAAACAGTTTTATCTCCGCAATCAAACTTACGTTTGCAACAACTCTACCATTTGCTAATTGAACCGATTGCCGCTCTATTACCAACTGAACCCAAACAGCGTGTTATTTTCATCCCTCAAAACGAACTGTTTTTAGTTCCATTCCCATCTCTTTTAGATAAAAATGGCAAATATTTAATCGAGAAACATACAATTATCACTGCTCCGGCGATTCAAGTTTTGCAATTAACTCACCAGCAACAGCAGCGAGTTTCAGAATCAGCAAAAAACGTCCTTGTTGTCGGCAATCCCAGCCCAATGCCGTCACAATTATCTGCTCTCCCGAATTCAGAACAAGAAGCAATTAATATTGCACAAATATATAACAACCAACCTTTATTGGGAGAAACAGCGACAAAAGCAGCTATCTTACCGCAGCTAGAGAGAGCAAGTTTGATTCATCTAGCAACCCACGGTATGGTAAACGAAAAGAAGCCTTTAGAAAGCGCGATCGCATTTGCTCCCTCAGATGGCGATAACGGTTTGCTCACAGCCGAAGAAATTTTCCATCTTAAACTCAGCGCCGAATTAGTTGTCCTGAGCGCTTGCAACACAGGCAGAGGGACAATTACAGGGGATGGTGTGGTTGGATTATCGCGATCGCTGATTTCCGCAGGCGTTCCCAGCGTCATTGTATCCCTGTGGTCAGTGTATGACGATTCCACAGCATTTTTGATGACCGAGTTTTATCGCAACTTGCACCAGTTAAAACTCGACAAAGCTCAAGCCCTGCGAACTGCAATCTTGACAACCATGCAAAACTATGCAAATCCTAAAAACTGGGCTGCATTTATCCTAATTGGAGAGGCATAATCAGGACTTACCTGCTGATTGAGGCTCTCTTTCCTCTTATCTCTTATCTCTGCGTTCTCTGCGTCTCTGCGGTTCAATAAATTAACTATTCTTAAGGCGAGAAAAGAGTAAACAACCAATCCTCAAAAAATAAAAGGACTGCCATCAGCAGCCCCAGATTTTTCTTCACTACAACCAACAAACCCAGAATAACTAAGAACTTGGCTTGCGTTTTGCCCGCCTTTGACGGCGCTTAGAAGCAACCATAGCCGGGTCAATCGGAAATCCCGCCAGCGGTATCACCTGATACTGACGCTCGTCCTCTAGTTTCTTCAGCTCAGTATAGTCTACCCAGTGGATGCAATCCACCGGACAGGTATCGATCGCTTCTTGAATCAGATCTTCAGAGTCGCCATCCTGACGAATCACGCGCGATCGCCCATAATCGGGTTCAATGAAAAAAGTGTTGCGGGCTACATGAGCGCAGTGCTTGCAGCCAATACAAGTCACCTCATCGACATAAACCCCTTTTTGGCGCAACGCGCCGCCCAATTCTGGTTCAAAACCCGAACGATCGGGAGCATCTCTCCAGATACCCCCTAATTCTGGTTCAAAACCCGAACGACCATCCCCGTCATCCCCTTGCGAGGGAGAGAAATCGGTCATTAGCCCCTCCAGCGTTGCACCACGAGGCGGATAGAACCATCTTGATTTTGTTCTTGTTCCGTAACTTGGAAACCTTGCTTAGCAGTTTCGCTCATCACCGTGTGGAAAGCATAACGCTGGGTCACCTTTTGCAGGAACCGATCCACCGACCAAGCTTGCTGCCAGAATTGTAAATCGGCAACCAGTTCGTACTCGCTGCCATTCCAGCTAAACCCAATATCATAGCCATTTTCTTGCTCGATGGCAACTTCGGCATTGCGGGTTTGACCTTGATAGCCGCGCACTTGCTCAGGACCAGCTTTCCAGTCAATCCCTAGATCGGTCAAAGCAGCTTGCAAAGAGGTAAGGTTACGGATTTGAGTTTTGATTTGGCTAAAGTGTGACATAGTATCTCTTGAATCAATCGAACTGAACGCAGAAATTACCACTCGCTAAAAGTGGCTTGGGTCATCGCTGCTTGCACTTGATTTTGCTCAGCAGCGAAGTATTCGGAGGTAGTCTCCTGGTTAACCACTCGTCCGAGTTGCGCTTCAATCGCAGCAGTTACCTCGGCGCAGGAGCTACCAACAATGCCAGTCACTTTTTCTTGTACCCGACCATCCGGGTAAATGACAAACTCTAGTGTTTCCATGCTGTTGGCTGAACCCTAGGGACTGTAATTGATTTGGCAATAGCACGGGGCGTGCTATGGAAGATGCCGTTTGAGGTAGAGTTTGGCAGCAAGGTTACTTGCTGTCTTATTGTTAATTTTTCTCAATCTAGATCGCTAGACATGAGATAAAACTTAACAAAGCTTATGAAAAGAGAGATTAGTTCTTCAGTTATTTGTCAGTTTCGCGTAACTTTCCCCAGCAGTCAAGGTATTTATGCCCTGAGTATTACGCGATACCTTTTGGATACCCCATACACTCACCTACAGCAGGATAATAAAAGTCTGTCAAGAGCTATGGGGATGCGCCATGAGTGCAGAGAATATTACTGGTTTGCTTGATTCCCAGCCGATTCGCGTCGGGGTACTGGGATTTGGTGGACTGGGACAAGCCGCTGCCAGGGTACTTTCGCCCAAACAACAGATGCTTTGGGTAGCGGCAGCAGATCAAAAAGGGTATGCCTATAACAGTGAGGGGTTAAATCCAGACGCCTGTATAGCCGCTTACCAATCTCAAGGTTCCCTGGGTTATGTAGAGCCAGAGGGCACTTTGAGCAGCCGCAGCATCGAGGATTTAATCGAAAAAGCGGCATCGGTGGAGGGGTATTTTTTGGCATTGCCAAACTTGCCCAACACATTTATGGCTGAGGTGGCGCGTCAGTTTATCGCATCGGGGTGGCGAGGAGTTTTGGTCGATGCACTCAAGCGCACCAGCGCGATGGAGCAAATATTGGCATTAAAGGATGAATTACAGGCGGTGGGGATTACCTACATGACCGGGTGCGGTGCGACACCTGGATTGTTAACGGCAGCAGCTGCTTTAGCCGCCCAAAGCTATGCTGAGATTCACAGCGTCAAGATAGAGTTTGGTGTCGGGATTGCCAATTGGGAGGCTTATCGAGCCACGATCCGTGAAGATATCGCCCATATGCCAGGTTACAACGTTGAGCGTGCTAGGGCGATGACGGATGGGGAAGTAGAAGCGATCTTAGACCAAACCAATGGTATTCTGAGCTTGGAAAATATGGAACATGCCGACGATATCATGCTGGAGTTAGCGGGGATTTGTCCGCGCGATCGCGTCACAGTAGGCGGCGTCGTCGATACCCGCAATCCCAAAAAACCCCTCAGCACCAACGTCAAGGTAACGGGTCGCACCTTTGAGGGCAAAATTTCTACCCATACCTTCACCCTGGGAGATGAAACCAGCATGGCAGCCAACGTCACAGGCCCAGCTTTTGGCTATCTCAAAGCGGGCGTATCGTTGCACCGACGGGGGATTTACGGTTTATTTACCGCCGCAGAAATCATGCCCCAGTTTGTCCGCTAACCAATTTTAGATTGCAGATCGGGACTTACCCAAAGAAACCGGGTTTCTATGAAAAATAAGAAACCCGGTTTCTATCCTACAGATTTTAGATTGCAGATTTTAGATTAAAGGCTGGTTGGTAATTTCAATCTCAAATCCAAAATCTAAAATCTAAAATCTCTTATGCCGGTGGGCTTTCGATAGACACAATTTCTGGAACTTCTTCCTCAACTACCAAGTTTAGGCTTTGAATCACAAACGGTAAGAAGGCTCCCTTTAATCCCCGCTTAATTCGCTCCGGTGTTTCATCGAAAACGACAAATAACGGATGGATATGGTCAGCTCCCTCACTCAGGATATGTTTGTAGCGGGGAGGCATTACCCACTCATAACCTCTGTCTAGCCATACCTGGGTTTGACGCCAGCGACTAAGCAAGTCGGAAAAGTCTTCTTGGGGTCGATGAATAAAGACTAAAATTTCCACCCCCGTTTTAATTTTCCATTCCGGGTCGCACATCAAGATTGCCACATCGCAGGGTAAGCTAGTGGCTTCGTGTCCGGCAGTAACCACACCGCTATGCTTGCTCGATTGTGCAGTTTGCCGCAGGCGCACGATTGGTAGAGGAATGGTAATAATACTCTCGTCAGGTCGGCGCAGACTGGGTATTAGCTCCAAGTAGGGGCGATGCTGCTTTAACAGCAAGAGCGCCCCTTGCTGGTTGCTATACTCTGCCAGTAACGCTTCGTAATGGGATGGTTTAATCGCCATTTTTCTGGTTGGGACTCCGATACTTCTATTGTATTCAGGCCACTCGCACTGACATATATTTGTAACGACTAGCCCAAACCTTCAAATACCTTAAACATTGGTAGATACATCGACAGCAAAATCGCACCCACCATCACCGCGATTACTATCATCATCAGCGGTTCCAAGATACTTGTGAGTGCTTTAACCGCTTGCTCTACTTCGTCTTCGTAGAAATCGGCAACTTTCATCAGCATTTTGTCGATTTCACCAGTTTCTTCGCCAATGCTGATCATTTGAATCGCCAGGATGGGAAATACATTTTCTCTTTGCAAGGCAATGCTGATCATGCCGCCGGTTTGAATTTCTTGGCGTGCCTTATCAATCGCATTGGCAATGACTTGGTTACCTGCCGTATCTCGCACAATTTCCAAACAAGTTAGAATTGGCACGCCGGAACGGGTCAAGGTCCCAAAGGTGCGGCAGAAACGAGCCACAGCGGTTTTTTCCACGATATCGCCAAAAATCGGCGCTTTCAGGAAAAATTTATCCATTGCTAAACGACCGGGCGGGGTTTTGTACCACTGCCTGTAGGCAAAGGCGGCCCCAAATAGACCAATTATAAACAAGATAATGTTGTAATTTGTTTTTGGCGGGGGCAGGGTTGGGCCGCGCAAAAATTCACTGATTCCCAGCATGAACTGGGTAAACGCAGGCAGCTCCATGCCAATATCCTCAAAAATCTTCGCGAAGATTGGTAATAGTAAAGTTGTCATCCCGATAAAGATGATCACAGCCAAAGAGCCAACTGCCACTGGGTAGGACATGGCAGACTTGACCTGGTTTTGCAGTCTGGCTGCATCCTCGAGCAATTTCGCGATCCGGTTCAAGACTTCATCGAGAACCCCACCGACTTCCCCCGCTTCTACCATTGCAGTGTAGAGTTGATCGAAGCACTGAGGATGTTTACGCATTGCCTCAGCAAGGCTAATGCCCTCATTCACATCAGCGCTAATTGCCGTGAGAGCTTTTTTCATCTTCGGATTGCTGTTTTGCTCGGTTAATACACCCAAGGCTCTCACCAACGCCACGCCAGCATTCACCATTGCAGCAAATTGGCGCGAGAAAATAGCTTTATCCTTGACTGTCACACTCGCCATCGCGGTCTGCAAGTCAAAGTCAAGGCTAAAACCTTTAGCTTCCTTGAGGTCGTTAACACTTGCATATTGCTCTCGCAGTTTGGTTCGCGCCTCTCTGAGCGTTTCTGCGACAACTTTTTCTTTTTTAGTGTTTCCTTGAGCGTCTCGAACTTGGGCAACGAAGGTAGGCATAGCTGATACAGAAGATAAAAATTTGTTTCTGAAGCCACCCCTTCCCTTTAGGGAAGGGGGTTCTAACTCGCTTTCAACCTCTCCGGTGGCTCTCCCTATTTCTAGGTATAACATCCGTGAGTCTCAGTATCAGGAATTAAAACTTTTGTGGCGACTCGCTCTGACAGGAGGAAACTTTCCAAACGAAGAAGGAACAATTCCTCCTACTCGCAAGTTAATTGTTTGGGTCGCCTGTCTCCAAGCCGCCAACAGGAACGGTTCCGTACCCGACCATGCAAGATTTGCCAGGTCTACTTGGAGCAGGTTGTTGTCAACAAATATTGCTAAAAAACTTAATTTTATTGCTGAAATTCCCTTGATTAGGGACTTTCAGCAATGGTGCCCGCCCCTGATTTAGTGAGCGCCCGCCCCTACTTTGGCTCCCGCCGGAGCCGAGCCGATCAGACGTTGCAATTCATCAGGTTTGGAGGACTTGCTCATCGCCGCTTCGTAACTAATCGTTCCAGATTTGTACAGCTTGGCTAGAGCCGATTCCATCGTCTGCATCCCCAAATTCGCCCCAGTTTGAATCGCCGAGTAAATTTGAGCCGTTTTACCTTCCCGGATTAGGTTGGAAATAGCTGGCGTCACCACCATGATTTCTTGCGACATCACCCGACCGTACTCGCCTGGTTTTGGGTTTTTCTTGGGTACTAAGTTTTGACTGAATACCGCCAACAGCGAGTTAGAAAGCATGGCTCGGATTTGGGGTTGTTGAATCGGGGGGAACACATCCAGCATCCGGTCAATCGTTTGTGCGGCGGAGTTAGTGTGCAGCGTTCCGAATACCAAGTGACCCGTTTCTGCGGCAGAAATCGCCAGACCAATCGTTTCCAAGTCCCGCATTTCCCCCACCAGAATCACGTCTGGGTCTTCCCGCAGCGCCGCCCTTAGAGCATTGGCGAAACTCTTGGTATCTTCACCCTTTTGACGTTGGTGAACCAAGCTTTTAATGTTCGGGAAAACATATTCAATCGGGTCTTCCACTGTCAGAATGTGTTCGGCGCGCGTCCGGTTGATCAAGTCGATCATTGCAGCCATCGTGGTTGTTTTACCAGACCCGGTTTGTCCCGTCACCAGTACCATGCCGCGAGGTCTTTCAGTCATTTCCCGGACGACATCGGGCAAACCCAAATTGTCGAAGTTGGGAATTTTAGACGCCAAAGCTCGCAAGCAAGCCGCCCAAGCGCCCCGTTCCCGGTAGACGTTCACCCGGAAGCGAGCCAATCCCTTAACCCCATAAGCGCAGTCTAGCTCCCAGTTTTGCTCCAAATCTTTGCGCTGGGAGTTATTTAACATGCTAAAAATTAATCGCTGACACTCTTCTGCCGTCAGCGGTTCATCAGTTGCCGGAGCCAGCTTACCGCTGACGCGGAAGTAGACCGGAGCGCCTGCTTGGATGTGCATGTCCGAGCCACCCCGCTCGATCAATTGCTCCATCAGGTCTTCAATCATCATTTCCATTCCCATAAAGCTGTCTCCTTGTCAAGTTGTTGATTAATATATTGCACTTCGATGTTGGTTTTTTGTCAAAAGTAATTGCTAATTGCTAATTGCTAATTGCTAATTGGTGTGGGTATTAGGCGATTTTTTGCCGCTTACCTATTAGCCATTAGCCATTAGCCATTAACCATTAACCATTAACCATTAACCATTAACCATTAGCCATTAGCCATTAACCATTAGCCATTAGCCATTAGCCATTAGCCATTAGCCATTACCAGTCTGCCCTTGGATGTAGCCAGCAACTTGGGTTACTTACTCTTGGAAGCGAGGTGTCATGCAGTAGGGACACTCTAGCCACTCTTGCTGCAATCCGGCATCGCAAGTGCGACAGGTGAGGGCAGTTTTGCGTTTGGCTTTCAGTTCGGCTTCCAGACCCGAGTCGGTAAACGTCACCCGCTCAACTTCTTCTAGAGTGGTACGACCCTCACGCACCAAGTTTAAGCTGTAGGCTAGCAAAGTTATCATGCCTTCTTCTACGGCTGCTTCCTTGATCCGTTCTGTCGGAGCGCCTTCGTTGATTAAAGTTTGCAGGCGTTCTGTATTTTTTAATACTTCATACACCCCTACGCGACCTTTGTAGCCAGCTCCGTTGCAGGTTTTGCAAACGTTCTTGTTGTTCGCCCTTTCCGCTGGAGGAATGGTATTGGCTTTGTATAAAGTAATATCGGCATCGCCGGAAGCAGTTAAACCAAACCTCGCCAGTTCTTCCCGTGTGGGCGTGTAGGGAATGCGACAGTCGGGGCAAACGCGGCGCATCAAGCGTTGAGCTAATACGCCCAGCAATGCGCCGGACACCATGAAAGGTTCCACGCCCATTTCGTCTAAACGAGCGATAGCACCTGCTGCGTCGTTGGTGTGGAGCGTCGTCAACACCAAGTGACCCGTTAGTGCCGCTTCAATTGCCGTTTTTGCCGTTTCTTTGTCTCGCGTTTCACCCACCATAATCACGTCCGGGTCTTGTCGCAGAAACGCCCGCAGAATTTTGGCAAAATCTAGTCCTTTCTCCCGAATCACCTGACATTGGGTAATCCCGCCCAAGGTATATTCGATCGGGTCTTCCGCCGTGCTGATATTGACCCCCGGATCGTTCCGTTCTGCCAGCACCGAGTACAAGGTAGTTGATTTACCAGAACCAGTTGGTCCCGTCACCAAAATCAGCCCGAAGGGACGGCTGGCCATTTCTCTGACCAACTTTAAGGATTCTTCATTGGTGATTAACTTATCCAATCCCAACTGGGTCGCCGAGTTATCCAAAATCCGCAGCACCACCTTTTCCCCGTAGCGACTGGGTAAGGTACTGACGCGGAAATCCACTTTGCGACCTTCAAACATGCGGCGGATCCGACCGTCTTGTGCTTGTCGCCGTTCCGCAATATCCAGTTGAGAAATTACTTTAAACCGGGCGGTCACCGCTGGAATAATCTGCTTGGGCAGGGGATCGAATGCTTGTTGCAGCACCCCATCTCTGCGGAAACGAACGCGCAAGTATTCTTCCTGGGGTTCTATGTGAATGTCGGAAGCTTTCTCTTGCAGCGCTTTGAGCAGGATTTTATTCACCAGGTTGATGATGGGAGCGTCATTTTCTCCACCTGAAGGATCCAAATTGTCGTCATCCGACACTTCCCCCAGATCTGGTACATCTAAATCCTGAATAATACTGCTAACGTCTGTTTGCGCTGCTATTTCCTTTTTCTTTTCATTAGCGCTTTGCTCGTTCAGGTAGTCGTTAATCAACTGCTGATAATCGTCGATGGTAATAACCATCCGCTGTAACTCAATCCCTTGAGGCCGGAGAATCCGGTTCAAATCGTCCAGCGCTTGCAAGTTATCAGGGTTGACCATTGCCACCAAAACACTTGGCGGCTGAGTTTCGTTTTTCGCTAGCGGTACTAAATTATACCTCCTACAGATATCAACTGGAATCAGGGTTTCAATTAGCTCGTTAACTTGCTCTGTCGGTATCTGATTAATTTCTGGATCTAGCGACTCAACCCCGTAGAGGACTTTGAGTTCAAACAGTTGCTGTTTCTTGTACTGACGCAATAACTCTGGCGGCAGCTGTCGTCCCGTGAGCGACTCCAGAACTTCCGTCAGAGGTCTCCCAGATTTGCGACTTTCAATGATAGCTTGATGCATCTGGTCAGGATTGACATAGCCAGACGCCACCACTTTATTGCCAAAGGGAGAGAAATTAAGGGCAATCAGACTCGTGGTGCGCCGGGGTGATGAGGATTGAGTCATAGCTGAAACAGAAAGTCTCCTAATAAAGAATTCCCAAAACTTTTTGGCAAAATAGCAAGGGATAGCAAGAGCTGGTGTGAAATCCCAGCTGCTATGTCAAGCTTTCATGACTGCCGGAGCGATTACCGCTTCCGGCTACAGGCGACCTGACAAGGCTGCGAGACTTACCCTACAGGTGAGGACGGTTAATATAGGGAAACTCAGACCGATGACAGATGTATTTCAGCATCATAGCCTGTATAGCTTGTAATAACCCGTAACAGCGGGCTATGGCAATAAATTTTATGGGGTTGGGACTTCAGATCCCAGACTCTGCCAAGAGACTTACGCCTATGGGGTACTAAGATTATAGAGCAGTCCGCGAAAACCTCGTGTCAATAGAGCCGGGGTGACCGCGAGAGACAAGCTTGTCTGACAAATTTTGCCCTTGGACATTAGACCGGGGAGTGTCAAATTGTTAATTAAGCTAAAAGGTAGAAGTAGGGCTTGGTTGTTTGCTCTACCTCAATTCTACAAAACCAGATAGCCGTTGAAGTTGACCATCCTCACCCTTCCCTGGGTCGGTTGACTGCAAGAGGATTCCCGTACCCCAGATAGCCGACCCAAGTTAGTTTCATCAACTAACTTGCCGCTTTTGTAACTTTCTAACTTCTTTATGGACGCTCATCCCAATCTGGAGGGACTCGTTCAGCAAACGTCCATATTCACCAGCTTTGTTGTTTGTATCCAACGCCATCAAGTTGGTCAAATTATTTTCTAAATAAGAAAAAACTTCATAGCGACGGGCAATCAAACCTTTGTTTTCTCTCAAGAGTTTTTCTGTGCTTAAAGCAGCAATCAAACTTTCCCTGGTGACCTCTAGTGCTGCAATCAAAGTGTCTCGGTTCATCAGATTGAGTTCTGATTGACTGACTGCTTCTAGCCGTTCAACGATGTCTACCGCTTCAATTAGTTCGTTATATTTATTAACTTCATCAAGCAAATTTCTCAGAGCTAAAAAATTCTTGGCTTTAATCCAAAGGTAAAGGTTGCATCCCAGAGTCACCATCAGGGAGATTACCACAGCAACCTGTAAAAACCGAAAAATGTTATAGGTATCTTCAAATGACTGACCAGAATTTCGAGCCAGCAGCAAGCCAAGGGTAAACACAACCACCAAAATCAATCCAAAAATCAAAACTTCAGCCAAACACAAGGAAAACAACCGCTGAGGATGGCGCAATATCTGCGAAATAGTCATGGGGAAAATATCAAGCATCAATACGTTATTCACCTCCAAGCAAATTAAGTTTTCTAGTTCTTTTTCAGCGAGCTTTAACCGATGCAAATTTGAGTGCATATCCCTGCTATCCTCTTGTTTATTTATTGGCTAATAGTTAAAGAAGATTACTATTAGCCATTAGCCATTAGCCAATTATTTGACATTCAAACCTAAGACGTGAAGAATATGAAGATAGAAGTTACTTTCTATTTCAGAACGGAAAAGCTGAAAAGGTTTTCCTGGCGTGCCAAAAAAAGGTCTGATCGTCCATCCTAGTTGGCTACCGACAAAGGCATAAAGTGCTAACCAGAATCGCAAAATGTTCATGCGTGCGGCTTGATTCTCGGACTCTTGATCGTAGAAAAGCTTCATGGTTTGATAGACGTAATTGACGCCAATCAATCCAGCGATCGCAAAAATTCCCACATTGAACAATTGGAAAAATTTGTAACTGTTAAGCGAAATTCCAAAAAATAAGGTGATGGGAGCCAAGCTAAATAGTAAAACGCTGGTTACCGATACACCTGTTAGCACCATCGCTAAGTATTGACATATACTGCATCTGGAGCCAGAGAGAATGTTAAAAAAGTATAATGGCGGCAAACAAATCAACAGTGTAATTAAGTAAAGTGCCGGGAGTTTAACCGCCGAAGAAAAAGCTTGCAGGAAACTATGGTTTGCTCCTATAATCGCTCCATAAATTGCCAAAAAAATGAAACTGACAATTAGTTGTGCTATAATCTTGTTGTTAATTTTTAACCCTTGGTAAATTTCCGCGATAAATTCTTGGCGATTTTGCAGCAAATCTAGCAAAATTGAAAAGGTTTTCATTGTATCTTCTCCAGTTAATTCTAAACTGTGTGTTTCCGCAGCAATCCCAGCCAAACTGAAACCGGGTTCGTTGGCTTTCCTCTTTCCTGATGTCAGATCTCCATCTGCTAATCTGTCAGACCAATGCCAAAATTTTTAGGTCAGAAGTCGCGCAATTGTTACAAAAATTTACAAAAGGTATGAACGAACGAGATGAAAGGCTACGCCAACTGATTGCGACGGTGCGTCAACACCCACCAGTGAGTCCTCTGTGGCGAAAGGCTATGAATCAACTGCTGATGGAAATTCAGCAACTACCGGGGTTAGTGCGTTCTTCTCACCCTGATTATTGGGAGGTTTTGGACGATACGTTGATGCAACTGGGGGAGAAGATAAAGGAATTTGAACCCAGACATCCGTCGATGGAAAAAAGTTTAGTGGTGTGGATTAACCGGAAATTAAGGTTAAGATATGAAGTGCGATCGCTCTCTTCACCAGGACGCATTCGCCCAAAACCCAAAACTGCTCTAGCCGAATACAAAGCCCAAATTCGCAAGCTTCCCCTCTCCCTGGATACTCCCGTCAGCGATGACAGTGGGGAAACATTCGGCGACCTTTTGCCAGATGAAAGTCCCTCTACCTTGTGGGATTTAGAAGCCGAAATTCAACGGCAGCAGGAAAAATTAAAAAACCAAAGAATTGGCATTCAAATGCGGCAATATATCGAACAAGATCCAGAAGGGAAGCTGCGAAATTGTTATCCTCGTGCCTATCCTCGTTGTCACTGTCATCTACTCAGTCAAAGGCGCTGTTTGAAAGATCCACCTGATAAATTTAAGGATATTGCCCAAGATTTAGATATGGCATTAGGAAAGGTGACTTCTCATTGGTTTGATAGATGCATTCCCCTGCTGCAAGAAATTGCCGAAAATTTTGGGTATCGATCTGATAGTTAGATATAGTAATCTCGTTTGTGGTTGAGAATTTTTTTAAGTAACCGCAGAGACGCAGAGAACGCAGAGAAGGAAGTAAGGAGAGGTTGTCGCGAAATGAATAGTATGGAAGTTCAAGTTTTAACTGTTCCGGTTGGTAAAGAAATACGCGGTTTGGCTATGCAATTTGCTGCGGAACAAGCAACTGCTCAAAAGGGGAAACAAGTTTATTTGAATACCCTGGCTGTTTATGCTGTTCATCGCTATTTGAAATGGTTGCACGTGGAAACGGATTTGAGTCAAGGTGATTGTTGGCATCCGGGGAAGCGATCGCTTTTCGATCTGGCAGATTTGGTTATACCGAATATTGGCAAGTTTGAATGTCGTCCCCTACTGCCAAAAGAAACTGTTTGTTGGGTGCCAGAAGAAGCGAGGTTAGACCGAATTGGCTACTTAGTCGTGCAGTTTAGCGCTCGCTTAGAAACGGTACAATTATTAGGATTTACCACAAGTGTAGGCACAGGTCAAGTATCGATTGGTGAATTGCGAAGTCTCGATGACTTCATCTCCCATCTTAATCAATTACTCGCCCAATCTAAAATCCCAAATCTGCAATCTAAAATTAATTTGAGCCAATGGCTGCACAATATTTTTACAGAAAGTTGGGAATCAATAGAGGAAATATTTGCCAATCGCTCTTTGAGTTTGGCATTTAGAGATGCTGATAGCCGGGGTAAATTAATTGATTTGGCAGGTCATACAGTTGCTATTGTAGTGACGCTGAAGCCAGAAAATAGTCAAAAACTGCGGATTCGGCTACGAGTGTATCCGGTGAGCGATCGCATTTATTTACCACCAAAACTTAAACTAACTATCTTGACTGAAACAGGGGAAGTTTTCCGCGAAGTGACGGCTAGAAGTAACGATGAATTTATTCAATATGAATTTAGCGGTCAAAGGGGAGAGCAATTTGGCGTTAGAATTACCCTGGGAGAAGTTAGCATCGCGGAATCTTTTGTAATTTGATAGCTGCTTGCGGCACAATATAAACAGCATTAAGGTAGCAGCAATGGCAAAGTTAGTCCTCCTAGACATTGAGGGTGACTTAAATCAAGGCGCTTCGGTTACCCTGGAAATTAGGGAACAGTTTCGTGCTGCTACCCAAACGCGACAGAAAGGCAAGTTACCCCCAAATCCCACGCTTTTAGAACAATACCGTCACTGGCAGTCGCTTTATCGCAGTTTAGACTTTTTATTCAGAATAGAAGACTTGCCAGGACAAGTGACCAATTTCGCTAGAGGAGAAGCAATAGCAGCTTGTCAAATAGCTGGTGAAGTGTTAAAAGATAGTTTGAATAATTGGCTGAATAACCCATCTTTTCGCCCGGTGCGTGAGAAATTGCTAGAAAAATTAATGGGCGATGAGACAATTCAAGTCATTTTACAAGTGGAAGATATTCATGTACGGCGACTTCCTTGGCACTTATGGGATTTTTTTGAACGTTATCCTTTCGCAGAAATAGCCCTAAGTTCGCCTGCTTACGAACGAGTCGAAACATCAGCAAATACCAGAAATAAAGTCAGAATTTTAGCTATTTTGGGGAACGGTAATGGGATTGATGTTGCAGCAGACAGAATGATGTTAGAAGATTTAGCAGAAAAGGCAGAAACGGTATTTTTAGTAGAACCGCAACGACGAGAATTAGATAAATGGTTGTGGGATGAACAAGGCTGGGATATTTTGTTTTTTGCGGGTCATAGTGCGAGTTGGGGAGAAACGGGTCAGATTTGGCTAAATCGTAACGAACGGGTGACAATTGGGGAAATTAAACATGCATTGAAACGAGCGATCGCACGCGGTTTAACCATTGCAATTTTCAACTCTTGCGATGGACTTGGATTAGCACATTATCTAGAAAATTTGCAGATTCCGCAAATAATTGTGATGCGCGAACCCGTCCCGGATTTAGTCGCGCAAGAATTTTTACAACATTTTATCGCAGCTTTTGCTGGAGGAAAATCTCTCTATCTATCTGTACGCGAAGCTAGGGAAAAGTTGCAAGCTTTAGAAACTCAGTTTCCCGGCGCCACCTGGTTACCAGTTATTTGCCAAAATCCCAGCAAAATTCCGCCAAACTGGCAAGAATTGACTGGGAAAGTATTGCAGAATCCCACACCAGCACAGCAGCAGGCGCAGCTCGGAAAACCTCTGTGGGGAGTGGGTTTTCTCTTGGGAATGACTCTCGTCGGAACTTCGATATTTCAATGGCAGCAAGCGGAACTGCAAAAAAAAATTGCCTTAGTTATTGACCGAGTTGTTGCTGCCAAAACCTTGTTTAATTCGGAGCAAGCTTTGGAAGCGCTGCTAGAAAGTTTACGCGCAGGTAAACAACTGCAAAACTTAGCAGGAGTAAATGCCGCTACCCGCATTCGAGTGGTGACGGCACTCCAACAGGAACTTGACGGCATCCGAGAGCGCAACCGTTTGGAAGGACATGGTAAAACTGTATTGCGGGTGAGTTTTTCCCCCGATGGTGAGATGCTGGCTTCTGCTAGCGATGACCGCACTGTAAAACTATGGCAAATTGATGGCAAGTTGCTGCATACGCTTGAGCATAAGGACAGCGTTAGGAGCGTTATTTTTAGTCCAAATGGTCAAATAATTGCTTCGGCAAGTTATGACGGTACGATTAAACTTTGGCGCAGAAACGGTCAATTATTACAAACTTTGTTTGGTCATGAAAATAAGCAGGTAACGAGCGTCAGTTTTTCGCCCAACGGTCAATTTCTCGCTTCGGCGGGTGCAGATAACACCGTCAAACTTTGGCGGGTAAATAGTACGGGTTTGGCAATGATACCCAACGCAATTTTAAAACATCGTTCTTGGGTTGAGCAGGTGACTTTTTCGCCCGACGGTGAAATACTGGCTGCTGCGAGTACAGATAAAACTATTAAACTCTGGCGCAAAGACGGCACGCTGCTAAAAACCCTCGCAGGACATAATGGTTCTGTGCTGAGCGTGAGTTTTTCACCAGATGGTGAAATGCTGGCATCTGCTTCGAGCGATCGCACGATCAAACTCTGGCAAACTAATGGTAAGCTACTCCAAAGTATCCCAGCCCATGATGCAAGAGTTTGGAGTTTAGTTTGGCGTCCAGATGGAGGTGCATTTGCTTCTGCGGGGGCAGATAATACCGTCAAACTCTGGAGTCGTAATGGTAGATTGCTCCAAACTTTTAAAGGTCATACTGCTTCCAGTTATAGCGTCAGTTTCTCACCAGACGGTGAAACTTTGGCAAGTGCCAGTGCGGACGAAACGATTCGATTTTGGCATCAGACTAAAATGCCAACTTTGCCGCAGAATCGTGCGGTGAAAACAAGCATCAGTTTTTCAAGCGCTCGCATATTATCTACTACAAATGGCGACAAAACCGTAAAAATCTGGAGTAGGGATGGACGCTTGCTCAAAACTTGGCAGGGTTTGGCTGCTGTTTTGGGCGCGAGTTTTTCACCCGACGGTCAAATCCTCGTGTCTGCAATTGCGGACAAAATTCAACTCTCCAACAAAGATGGGAAACCATTACACAGCTGGAAAGCGCACGAACAGCCTGTGCGGGACGTGAATTTTAGCCAAAAAAACGGTAAAATTTTAGCATCTGCAGCGGCTGACAATCTGGTTAAAATCTGGCGATGGGATGGTAGCTTGGTCAAAATATTGCCAGGACATCAGCAAGCTGTTAACCGCGTCAGTTTTTCACCCGACGGTCAGCTGCTTGCTTCGGCTAGCGATGATAATACGATTAAACTTTGGGGAATTGACGGTAAACTACTGAAAACTTTGGAGGCACATAGCAGTTGGGTGTGGGATGTAGGTTTTAGTCCCGATAGTCAAACCATGATTTCTGCGAGTGCTGACGGAACTGCTAAACTTTGGAGTCGCGATGGTGAGTTGCTCGGAACCTTGAAAGGGCATAATGCGGGTGTCTCCAATGCGAGTTTTAGTCCCGATGGTCAAACGATTGTTACAGTCAGTGCTGACGGTACGGTGAGACTCTGGAGTCGCGACGGTTACTTGCTCGAAACCATACCAGCGCAAGGCGTCGGTGTTTGGGGAGGCGCGAGGTTTAGTCCAGATGGTAAGAGTCTGGTTTTGGCTAGCAGCGATCGCATTGTAATGTGGAGTTTGGATCTCGATCGACTTTTAGAACGTGCCTGCGACTGGCTGCACGATTATTTAGAAACAAATCCTTTTGTTACTCAAAGCGATCGCTTCCTTTGCCAGCAAAAGTAGGGAAACTACGATCGCAGTTTACTCTCCTCTGGGTAAGCTGGCACGCTATGATGACGAGTGAATAGGCGAATAGAGATTTCGCGAGTGCCCAAGCGGGTAGACTGGAAAATAGTGATTGGGAACCAACCCCATCTTCCGTGGAGTAAAAGTCCTGACCAATAACTATCCCGCCGGAAACCGGATTGGGACCAGGTAGGGACTCCAAAACCAGCGAAAATTAGCCCAAATAACCGGCTTGGATAGCGCGCGGTAGCAGTCTCTAGAGGGAAATAAGCAGACGATGATTGACGAAGCTAACCAGACAAATAACACTCAAAACCCCACAACAACCGTGGTTCCAGAGGCAATGGCCAGCAGCACGAACGCCGAGGGGGTAGAATTACAAGCGGCGACGGAGTCGGACTCCCAAGTGGCGACGGCTGAGACAAGTACGGGGACTGAGGTAGAAGCAGAAACCGACCAAACCGCAGAACAAGAGGCAATGGCATTAGCCATAGCTGCATTAAAGCAGCAAGTTGAAAGTTTGAAAGCTCAGGTAGAAGATCGGACGAGTCAATACATGCGAATTGCGGCAGATTTCGATAATTTCCGCAAGCGCACGGCAAAAGAAAAGGAAGAATTAGAGCAGCAGGCAAAGTGCGCCACGATTTTGGAAATACTGCCAGTGGTAGATAATTTTGAGCGGGCGCGAGGTCAGCTTAAACCCCAAACCGATGGGGAAATGACTATTCATAAAAGCTACCAAAGCGTTTACAAGCAATTGGTAGACTGCCTCAAGCGCTTGGGAGTGTCGCCAATGCGCCCGAAGGGTAAAGAATTTGACCCCAACCTCCACGATGCAGTGATGCGAGAACCAACCGACGAATATCCCGAAGGCACCGTGACAGAAGAATTGATGCCCGGGTATTTCCTGGGAGAAAAGGTTCTGCGCCACGCGATGGTAAAGGTTGCTGCGGCGAATGAGGGCGTGGTAACCTCAGAGGAAAATCAGCCAGAATAACCCCATTGGTGATGGGAAAAGGCGATTGGAAATTTTAGATTAACAGCCACGCATCCAAACCAAAACGCTCAACAAAATCATCCACTACACTGCGGCGATCTATGGGAAAAGTCATAGGCATTGACCTGGGCACGACAAATAGTTGTGTAGCCGTTTTAGAAGGCGGTCAACCGATTGTCATACCAAACTCGGAAGGAGGGCGAACGACGCCGAGTATCGTGGGATTTGGCAAGGCAGGCGATCGCTTGGTAGGTCAGCTAGCAAAGCGGCAAGCGGTTACCAATGCGGAAAATACCGTATACAGCATCAAGCGGTTTATCGGTCGTCGCTGGGATGATACGGTAGACGAGCGCTCGCGCGTTCCCTACAACTGCATTAAAGGCAAAGACGATACCGTCGATGTCCAAGTCCGGGGACGGACTTACTCGCCCCAAGAAGTATCGGCGATGATCCTGCAAAAACTCAAGCAGGATGCGGAAAACTTTTTGGGCGAAACCGTGGAGCAAGCGGTGATTACAGTGCCTGCCTACTTCACCGATGCCCAACGACAGGCAACTAAAGACGCAGGCACCATCGCCGGACTCGAAGTGCTGCGAATCATTAACGAACCCACCGCCGCCGCCCTATCCTACGGGTTAGATAAACAACACGAAGACCAAACGGTTCTGGTGTTTGACCTGGGAGGGGGAACGTTCGATGTCTCGATCTTACAGTTGGGCGATGGGGTGTTTGAAGTTAAGGCCACTTCCGGCAACAACCATCTGGGCGGAGATGACTTCGATAACTGCCTGGTGCGCTGGATGATGGACAACTTCAAGGCATCTGAGAGAATCGACTTATCAACCGATAAAATGGCGATCCAGCGCCTGCGGGAAGCAGCGGAAAAAGCCAAAATCGAACTGTCGAGCATGGTCAACACCTCGATTAACTTGCCGTTTATCACCGCAGACGAGACAGGACCAAAACACCTGGAAATGAGCCTCTCGAGAGCTAAATTTGAAGAATTGGTGGCGCATTTGGTGGAAAGTACCATCGAACCCGTCACCCAAGCGCTCAAAGACGCGGATATGAAACCGGATGACATTGACCGGATTATCCTGGTGGGCGGTTCAACCCGCATTCCCGCAGTCCAAGATGGGATTCGCCAGTTTTTTGGCGGCAAAGCACCAGACAGATCGGTCAATCCCGACGAGGCTGTAGCATTGGGAGCAGCGATTCAAGGCGGGGTGCTGGGTGGAGAAGTAAAAGATTTACTTTTGTTAGATGTGACGCCCCTGTCGTTGGGCATCGAAACTCTGGGAGAAGTATTCACCAAAATTATCGATCGCAATACCACCATCCCCACCAGCAAGGCACAAATATTTTCCACCGCCACCGACGGTCAAACTTCAGTAGAAATCCACGTATTGCAAGGCGAGCGGGCGCTGGTGAAAGATAATAAAAGTTTGGGCCGCTTCCTGCTGGCAGGGATTCCCCCAGCACCGCGCGGCGTGCCGCAAATCGAAGTAGCTTTCGAGATCGATGTCAATGGCATCCTCAAAGTGGCGGCAAGAGACAAAGGGACCGGCAGAGAGCAAAGCATCCGGATCACGAATACGGGCGGCTTAACGGCGTCAGAAATCGAACGGATGCGCCAAGAAGCCGAAATATTTGCCGAGGAAGATATCAGGCGCAGGCAGGTGATCGAACTCAAAAACCAAGCCGATAGCCTATTCTATAGCTATGAGACTACGCTCAAAGAGAATGGCGAATTCATCAGCTCAGAGTTAAAGGCCGAAGCACGGGCAAAGGCAGAAGAACTGCGAGCCGCGATCGCCAACCCTAGAATTGGGATAGATGATATGCGGCAGCAGATCGAAAACTTCCAACAAACCCTGTTTGTCATCGGTGCCGCCGTGTACCAGCAAGCAAATCGCAGTCGGGATGAATACTCAGACCAATCTGAAACGGTAGCCGCTGCCGCTCCAGGGGAGTATATAAAATCAACCCCCGATGAAGAAGACGATTTCAATTTCGATCTGGAAGACAATACGGTCAGTGCTGACTACGAAGCCGTAGACTAGCAGAATGCGATCGCAAGTCCTAATAGTTAAAATTCCCCAGCAAAGAGCGCTCTATGCCCCGCGACTACTATGACATCCTCGGCGTTAATCGATCCGCCGATAAAGAAGAAATTAAACGCGCCTACCGCCGCCTCGCTCGGAAATACCACCCCGACGTGAATAAGGAACCGGGCGCAGAGGAGCGCTTTAAAGAAATTAACCGCGCTTACGAAGTCCTCTCCGAACCAGAAACCCGCGCCCGCTACGACCGCTTTGGCGAAGCGGGCGTCTCCGGTGCAGCCGCCAGTGGATTCCAAGATTTAGGCGATATAGGTGGCTTCGCCGACATCTTTGAAAGCTTCTTTAGCGGCTTTGGCGGCATGGGAACTCAAACCACCGCTGGGCGGCGGCGCAGCGGCCCAGCGCGCGGAGACGATCTGCGCCTGGATCTAAAGCTGGAATTCCGCGAAGCCGTATTTGGCGGCGAAAAAGAAATCCGCATCAGCCATTTAGAAACCTGCGAAGTGTGCAGCGGCACCGGCGCTAAACCGGGGACTCGCCCTCGCACTTGCTCGACTTGTAGCGGTTCGGGTCAAGTTCGGCGCGTCACCCGCACCCCCTTTGGCAGCTTTACCCAGGTTTCCGTATGTCCCACCTGCAACGGCACCGGACAGGTAATCGAAGACAAGTGCGAAGCTTGCGAAGGTAAAGGACAAAAGCAAGTAACCAAAAAACTTAAAATCACGATTCCCGCCGGAGTCGATGACGGCACCCGCTTGCGCGTAGCCTCAGAAGGAGATACCGGACAGCGGGGTGGCCCACCAGGGGATTTATACGTATACTTGTTCGTGAATGCCGATCCAGAGTTTCAACGGGATGGCATCAATGTCCTGTCGGAAATTCAGATCAGCTATCTCCAAGCAATTTTAGGCTGTCGCCTCCAAGTGAACACGGTTGATGGCCCGGAAGAACTAACGATTCCCCCCGGCACTCAGCCGAATACGGTGCTGAAGCTGGAAAATCGCGGCGTACCTCGTTTGGGCAATCCAGTCAGTCGCGGCGACCACCTGATTACCGTGGGCATCGAAATACCCAATCGCCTCACCGCTGAGGAACGGGAACTGTTAGAAAAGTTGGCTAAAATTAAGGGTGAACGGACTGGTAAAGGCGGTATAGAAGGATTTTTGGGGAATTTCTTTCACAAATGAGTAACCCAACCCTGTTGACTCCCGATGCCCAAATGGATTTGCGCGGCACCCCTTGCCCGATTAATTTTGTGCGGACTAAACTTCGCCTAGAAAAAATGGCACCCGGTCAACTGCTGGAAGTGTGGCTGGATGGGGGAGAGCCCATCGAGCAAGTACCCGATAGTTTGAGGATGGAAGGGTATAAAATAGAACAAATTGAAGACCGCGCTGGCTTTTTTGCCTTGAAAGTGCGGCAGAAAGCCAATAACCCCGCCGAGGGCTGAGTGGCTGAAAAATACCCAGAGCCAAATTCGGAACGCAGCAAGACCCCGCTGTTGGGGACAGTGCTGGCAGTCCAAGCGAATTACTATCAGGTAAAAATAGATTCTGGGTGGGAAAATAGCAGCGAAACCGAAAATCCGGGAAAATTTGACGCCGAGTCTAGCAATGCAAAATCCGCGTTCCCAGGCTCCCGCCAGGGAACTAGCCACGCCGAGTCTAGCAAGGCAAAATTGCTTTGCACCCGCAGGGCGCGGTTGAAAAAAATCGGGCAGCAGGTAATGGTGGGCGATCGCGCAATCGTGGAAGAACCGGATTGGATCGGCGGTAGGGGTGCGATCGCAGATATTCTCCCCCGCCAAACCGAACTGGATCGTCCGCCAATCGCCAATGCTAACCAAATTCTGCTCGTCTTTGCCCTGGCAGATCCACCCTTAGAACCTTACCAGCTGAGTCGATTTTTAGTTAAAGCCGAGACGACTGGGTTGGATGTCAGCCTTTGTCTGAATAAAAGCGATTTGGTCACAGAAGAACAGATCCAGGAGTGGCGGGCTCGCATATTATCCTGGGGCTACGAAGCGATCCCGATTAGCGTCCTCACCGGCACTGGTTTAGCACAACTAAAAGACAGCCTGCGCGATCGCATCACCGTCCTCGCTGGGCCTTCCGGTGTGGGTAAGTCCAGCATTATAAACTATTTAATTCCAAATGTCAACATACGGGTAGGAGAAGTTTCCGGGAAACTCAGCCGGGGGCGTCACACTACGCGACACGTAGAATTGTTTGAATTACCGACAGGCGGGTTACTCGCAGATACGCCCGGTTTTAATCAACCAGATTTAGATTCTAGTCCAGAAGAGTTAGCGTTTTATTTTCCCGAAGCCAGACAGCGCTTAGAGAGGGATACCTGTCAGTTTAGCGATTGTCTGCATTGCGATGAACCGAACTGTGCAGTGCGGGGAGAGTGGGAGCGTTACGAGCATTACTTGGATTTTCTCTCTGATGCGATCGCGCGTCAAGAGAAATTGAACCAACAATCAGATCGGGATGCAGTGCTAAAATTAAAAACCAAACGGGGAAAAAGTCAGTACGAACCCCGGTTAGAAAGTAAAAAATATCGCCGTCCTTCCCGGCGCACCGAGCAACAAAAATTGGAAGAATTGTATCAAGATACCGATATTTGAATTAACGTAAGTTGCTAGTTAAATCCAACGACGCTGGTAATTGGTAATTGGTAATTGGTAATTGTCATGATTCCACCACCAATGAATCCAATTCCCAATTACCTCAGTTAGAAACCCGGTTTCTGCGTCGATTTCTCGCTGTCAAACTTACGATTTTTCCGATCACCTTAGTTTCTTTGCCGCCAAAGGTTATAACTAGCAACTTGAGGTACTAGATACCCGACTTCTCAGAGAAGTCGGGTATCTGGGTATTATGTTTATTTTACTCAAATATTTATCAGCGGCCTCGAAAACCTTTTGTCACCTACCACCACCACAACCTAACTCTACACAACCAACCTTGTCGCACTTATCATCAACTTTTTTGTTTTTGTGTGACAAGCAATAATCCATGCCTCGACCTTTGAAATCTGCGGAATCAACTGGATCTTGGATTTGGTTCCCGCTATTGATGCTGGCATTGTGATCCCACCAGTCTTTCTTGGTTGCCCAAGGGAAATCTTTGCAGAATTCGTCCAGGCTTGCGTATAATTTGTTGTATATTGGATTTTTTGCCATGTTTGCGTTTTCTGTTATCCGATGTATATGTCTGTATTCCCCAAGTTGGAATTGTTGTCAGGATATTTTGGACGCAATTAGAAATTTTTATTTGTCCCGTTTGTTCTGTGGGGCGGGTTTCACGAGGTCAGAAACCGGGTTTCGACCTAGATCTCTTTCCTTGCTCAACAATTTTTCACAGAAACCCGGTTTCTGAAGAAACCGGGTTTCGACCTAGATCTCAATTTTTCACAGAAACCCGGTTTCTGTCTGTAAAATCCGCCCCTGGGGTAACATTCTCCCTTACCATACACAACCAATGGGAAGGGACATGATATAACCAGATACCGAGTAGCAAAAGATGGGCGGGCGAATCTGCCCACCCCACATACCTAGTGGCAATTCTTCAGGACTTACGCAGCAACTCCAGATATGGTGGAGATGGTGCGTTACACTGCGTTAACGCACCCTACATATAGAGACGTTGCGTAAGTCCTGTTCTTGTGGGATGGGCGTCTCGCCCGTCCAGCTATCAGTTTATTTGTACTAACATAACGCAAGTTGCTAGTTATCTTTTTATAGCTGCTAATAGTTAATGGCTAATGGTAGAACCGAAAAATATTACCATCAGCAATTAGCAATTAGCGATTAGCAATTTATCAACCCACGATAGTTATAACTAGCAACTTGGGTTAACATACTTAATTGTTCGCTTCACCGCAGCAGTAGCAAAGCAGTTTGAATCAACCCCACCACAAAGCCTAAAATCCCGCCTAAATTAACAATTGCTTGCAATTCATTTTTGACAATTCCTTCAATTGCTGCTTCTAAATCGGCGGGAGAGGTGGCTTTAACTCGTTCAATAATCACTTGGTCGATATTCAAAATTGGAATCGTTTGAGCGACTATTTTTTCTAAATCTCGCTCTAAATAGCGTTCCAAAACTAAAGCGAGTTCTTGACTCATAACTTCTAAAGAAGTATGTACGACAGCAGAATTTCGCAGCCGACTTAATATTAAAGCGGCTGTTTCTTCCCAGTTAATTGAACCGCTTAACCCTTGCATTATGTCGCCTCCGCGATTTTGAATATAGCTGCGAATGCTGTCTTTAATGGTTTTACGCAACTGGCGGACGGTGGAAATGGGGAGATTTTGTAATGATAGATTGTGCAACCAGCGTTTTAGGCGATCGCGCAATTCTAATGATTGCATTAACTCGGCTAGGCGCTGATTCGATATCTCTTTTTCATCCAAACAAAATGTTCGCAGGCGAGTTAATGTATTTCTCAATCCAAATAAATTTGCTACTACCCAATAAGTACCGCTGGTTTTCTCGCGAAACCCTTCATCAATTACTTGAATGTTGCGGTCGGTTAAAAAATCAATAATAGCCAAACGCACCACATCCGGCGGTAGAACTACATGCAATAACCAATCGGCTAGCTGTCCAGATTGCTGTTCGGTTAGTTGGAAATCTATTAAAATTTGGTCAAATATTTGATTGATTTGCGCTTCCAAAAAATCATCGCGGCGAGCCAATACTTTGAGCAAGCGCGGCAAAGATTCGCTCAACAAATCTCGCAATATCGCTGCTAATATTTTAGCAGTTTTTTGTTCCTTATCGCCTTGAATTTGATCGAGCGCCAACCGCAACAACCAGAGAATTCCTGCTTGCACCCGTTCGGTGTGTAGCAAGCGCCGCGCCAGTTTTTGCAATTCATCTGGGGTGAGGAGCGACCCCATGATCGTATCAGAAACTCGCTTTGCGAGTCGTTCTTGGTTCGCGGGAATTAAACCGGGGGTAAACGGAAGTCGTCGCTTACCGATGTATATTGCTCGATAAGGACGGAAGAGCATTTTGATGGCTATATCATTGGTGAAATAGCCGATAATTGTACCCAGTATCGGAGGGCTGATGTATAGCCAGAGGTCGGATATATTCAACTTGGAATTATCAACTAGCGGGTAATTGGTAATTGGTAATGGGTAATTGGGGGGAACTATTACCTATTACCTATTACCCATTACCCATTCCCTCTTTCCATTCTATTTGGTAATTACCAAAACACCCATCATGCCGCTGGCAATGGGATAATGAGTAACTGCGGCAAATCCGGCGCGCCTCGCTAGTTGCACTTGTTCTGAGCCTGTGGGAAATTTATCTAAGCTGGGACTGATGTAGGCGTACTCTTCAGTTAGGCCGAATTGTTGGGCAGCGGGGACAACAAGGTTGTCCAGATACCACTGCTGAAAACTGCGGAGGGTGGAATTATTGGGGCGGTGGAAGTCTAGGATAGCAGCTTTGGCGTTGGGTTTGAGGACGCGGTGCAATTCCTGCAAGGCGCGGGGAATATCGGTGACGTTCCTCAGTCCGTAACCCATTGTAGCGGCGTCGAAATAATTGTCGGGAAAGGGTAAATTGAGGGCGTCTGCTTCCACCCAGTCAATGGGAAGCAAAGGGTAGCAGGCGGCGACGCGGGTAGAAGCATTTGCTAACTGTGCTGGGGAAAAATCTACTCCCTTCACCTTGCCTGCAAGTCCGACGCGCCGTGCTAGGATTTGAGCCAGATCGCCGCTACCGCAGCAGAGATCTAGACAAGTATCTCCCGGTTTAGCATCGCTCCACTTTACCGCCATGTGCTTCCAAATGCGATGCTGCCCCAAGCTTAACCAATCGTTGAGCGAGTCGTAAACTGGGGCGATGCGGTCGAAAATGGTGCGAATGTAATTCGCTTGGGTATCGATACTCATGCAGCGGCGCGGGTGCTAGTGATGGCGAGGGCTACCTGTTGGGCAGATAGATGGATCAGCTTGACTTCATCTTCGCGCAATTGGCAGGGTTTTTTCCATTGCAGTGATAAAACCGCTAATAGTTTACCTCGATAGACAATTGGGGTAACTAGATGCGCTTGAATTCCCGTCTGCGAGTAATGTTCGAGGGCTGATAAAGGGGGATCGGATGGTATGTTGAGGGAAACTTGGATTTGGGAGTTAGCGATCGCATCTTTCACCAAGGAATCTGCTGCCAGCCAGTTTACCACCGCACCGTCAGCACTGTAGATACCAGCAGCAGAACTTAAACTACCGCCTTCCACCATTTGCAAGATGCAGCCATCGGCGCTAAAATTCTCGCCAAACGCCTGAGCAATCGGTTCTAAACAATCTTCTACCTTCGCCGATGCTTGGGCAACCTGTACGATTGTAGAAAGCAAAGCCGTTTGCGCTTGGGCGCGACGCAGTTCTTCGGTGCGTTGTTTGAGGACTTCGTAAGTTTCCGCCGCCCGCTGTACTACCGCCTTTAATTCGTTTGGGTCCCAAGGCTTGGTAATGTACTTGTAGACTTGTCCGGAATTGATGGCGTCTACCAAGTCTTCGATATCGGTGAACCCGGTGAGGATAATTCGCACCGTATCGGGGAATTTGGGTACGGTTTTGCTGAGAAACTCGGTTCCCTTCATCTCCGGCATCCTCTGATCCGAGATAATTACAGCAACTTCGCCCTCAGCAGCAAGCACTTCTAATGCTTGAATGCCACTTTCTGCCTTGAGGACGTTGAAATCGCGCCGGAAGGTGCGGTAGAGCAGATCTAAATTATCTGGCTCATCATCTACAACCAGCATTTTGGCTTTTTTGCGTCGTTCTACGCTCATTAGCTGACGGCGAATGCTCTCTAGCTCAGGAATACTATTATCCATAACAATCTAACGAACGGGTTGTCTAAGATCGTTTAAACGTTTTGATTTCTTAAACAACGTCCAGAGTAAAATGTAAGCAATGCATAACCTAATCTACCCCAGATGGCTACGCTTGGATATCGGGTATTCTCGGTTTTTGCCATACTCGTTAGCTGGTAGGGTTGTTGAGGTCGCGATCGCGGTACAGTTTGAAAAGATCGCACCGATCGCGACTTTGTGAGGTTTTATGACCGAGTTTTCACCCAATGCTCCCAACCCGAACGAGTTAGAATCTTTACTGCTGCGCCTCAGACGCAAAGAAGGCACTTGGGTTGAGTGGGGACAAGCTTGCGCTACGCTGCAAAAGGGGGGCTATGGTTCCCAGAAGATTTTTGAAGAAACTGGGTTTGAGCCAATCCAGCAAAATCAAGTCATCGTGGCTGCTCAAGTTTACACCAGTATGGTGAGTGCTGGGGTATCGGAGGAGGTGCGCCAGCATTTTGAGCGCATCGGTAGCGATACATTATACGAGTTTCGCATTCTCAGCCAATCGGAACGCGCCGCCGCCGCTACGTTTGTTTTAGCACACAAGCTCGATTCTACAGATTCCCGCGAAGTCGCTAAAGCGATGAAAGAGTTTTCCCGCTTGCGGACTTTACCGAATGGGTTTTCCAACCATCCTGGAGATGCCCTCGCGTATATGTACTGGAAATTAGCGCGACAGCAGTCGGATTTGCAAGCGCGATCGCGTCTGATCGCCAGTGGGTTAAGATTTGCTCACAGCGATACGGCACGCCAACAAGTCGAAAAACTGTTAACCGATTTTACCGTCACGCCTAAGCGTCCTGCACCCACTTTACCCGTTTACCGCCTGGATTCAGAAGAAGAATTACCCCGCATTGTCCCCCTTGCGGGTAAACTGCCTTTGGGCGCTGGGGAATTTAAAGCTGTGCCGATGATTGACGAAAGCGGCGCCTTCCGGATTGTCAAGTTTGCCGGTAATGGTGCTTGGGTAGCGATACCTGGATGGCAGGTGATCTTAGGTGCGGAAGATCCTGTGGGTATTTTATGCGATCGCTCTTTACTTCCCAACCAACAAACTAGCAGCGGGGAAGAATTGCTAGTTGTTTGCGATCGCGCTGCACGGGAATGGGATGCTAATAGTTATTTTATCGTCGAACAAGCCGAGCAATTGCAAATCCAGTGGTTGGAAGAAGAAATCGATATTCCCATCTTGGGAAAGGTTATCGTCGTGATGCGTCCAAAGCGCATTTTGGATGAAGAGGTGACTAAAGATTTGTGGCAAATTGATGAATAGCTAATGGCTAATAGCTAATGGCTAATGGTAGATCAGTCAAATATTCCCATGAGCAATTAGCAATTAGCGATTAGCAATTTTATTGGCAGCGATAAAGTTGATAGGGAATGCCGAGGCGGTAGTGCTTTGTGGGGTCGATGGTGCAAGTTGTTGCACCTGAAAGTGGTAGATTGGGTGGATAATCTTTAGGTTTTAGACCTGGAATCACCAGCCATAAATTAAGCTGAGTTGTTGTAGGTGGTGACATTTGGGACAAGCTTTGCAAAACTGATAGGTAGTTAGGCGATCGCTCGTAAAATGCTAGGTATGTTCCCGCTATTTTCTCATCTCTAATTTTATCCAAAGCTAGGGCAAAACTCAAACCCAAAGCAACATCTTGATAATCGTTATATCCCATCACAACCGCCAAGGGTAATCCAGGTTCTACGTTCATATTTTTAGCAACTTCTTGAGGGTTGTAAGGCTTTTGAAAGGCCAAATCATAAACCACAAAGATACAGCTAATAATGCCTACCAATAAAACCAAGGAAAGCCGGGTAAAAGTAGGAGAGGGAGTCAGGGAGAAAACCGGGGGACAAGGCGACGCGGGTAGGGAGATAAATTTCTTTATAGATGCCATTTTACCATCGGTTGGGATAACTAGACTGGCTGCTAGTAAAGCGGAAATAGCTGGGTAATAAACAAAGTTATAGCGAGGAACTACTGTGATATCTTTACCCATTAAATAGACTATGGCAAAGAATTCTAGCAACACGCAAGCGGTGAAACATAAAAGCGTCCAAGTACTCGAATGGGTGTCGGTTGTTTGCCACAGTTTCTTTAATCCTTTAAAAATATGCAAAAACAGCCATATTCCAAATAAAAGCATTAAAATTACGGCGGTAATTGCTATCCAAAGCGGGTAGTTCTCTACCGGCAATGCAATCACCATTAATATCCAACCTACTAAAGTTTGGAAAAAGGGGAGGATATTATTAGGTTGGGGTATCCAATTTGTTTCTGGACGACCTACATCGCCCAGCATTAATGGTAGCCAAGGGATGAAAAATATTAGGGGTAATAGGCAAAATGTAATAATTAAAGGCAGGTTGGCTGGTAAGATATTCAATGATTGATGATCTACTTTGTAGAATATACCGCATAAAGTTACGAGTTGGGCGATATAGGCCAGGATAAAAAAGTAGTGGACGTAAAAACCGATACTGTTTATGGCTAACCAAGCGATCCAAACTGATAATCGCCAGCGCTGTTTTTCGATGTCTTGTTGAATTTGGATTAGTATTAGTAAGGATAAAGTTATCAGCAATACTGGTAGAGTGTAGTGACGTGCTTCTTGGGAGAGGTAGACGCCGAAGGGAGAAACCGCCATTACCGCAGCGGCGGTGAGTCCAGAAGCTTTGGAAAAGGCGATGCGGTTGAGATAATATATAGCTGCGATCGCACAGACTCCAAATAAAGCAGGAAGCGATCGCAAATCGTTACCCAGGGTTTCGTACTGTAGGGGCGGGTTTAACCCAAATCTGTCTCCAAAAGCAGAGAATATCGTTAAACCTGCCCTTAACCAAGCGTGCATCAAGCAAAAAAATAGCGGCGGATGGGTTGACTGGGTAACCAAATTGTGAGCAATTTGGGGACAGGTAGCCGCCCAATTGAGGGTAAAAATTTGCCTGACTGTTTCAATCGGAAGCAATTCCTGTAATGGGACATCGTTATAATTCCGTCCCAAACTCATTAAAGCGGTAATGACTTCATCCAACCATAGGGGTTTAAAGTCTAGGTGCCAAAACCGCAACCCTATCCCTACTAGCATTACTAATGCCAAACCCAGATAGTGATAGGAAATCTTCATCGCGTCAAACTGGGGCTATGCAGCGGTTTTCTTAAGAAATTGGCGATTTCTTGTCCTAACCATTCTTTTTCGGGTGGCGTTAACCACGCCCCAATTCGGTGGGTGCGAATTCCTTCAATTAAATTGCACGCCGTATAAGGTTGGGGCGTTTCATTAGTCAACAAAGCCGCTAACCGATCTTGCAACCGCATAAACCGATTTAATTCTACCCGATCTATGTCCTGCGTCCGCCCTTGGACTTGGTAAAAGAAGCCGAGTAAAGAGTAGCGTAACCGGAAAGATTTTCTTTCCATCTCCAGTTTTGTTTTACCCATGAGTTTGAACGTAGTTTTTACTAACTTTACGACTCCAAACATCGAGGGGATGATACCAACTAGGGGAAAAATCCAGATTAACGGACTAATAAAAGTAAAGCGCATCAAAGAGATCAAGTGATATCCAATCACCAGCAAAATCAAAGCGATGACGCATTCGCCTACATCCCAGTATCCCCACCCGTGCGGAATTTCTGCTACCAGTTGCCGATCGTTTTTAGTCAAAATAACGCGACTGCGCGCCGGACGAGTGCGTTTTGGGGTAATAGCAGCATCTCCCCGCAAAACTGCGCGCGCTTGCTTGGCAGAGGAAAAACGGTCTTCTACGGCGGGTTCTAGGAGTTTATGCAACCATTCGGCGAATTCTGGGGAAAGGTCTAGACGCGATCGCAAATCCATTTTCAGCTGCCGGTGGGATAATTCGGCGGGCAAGCGGTGGGTGAGTAAAAATAACAACGTTGCCCCCACTCCGTATAAATCGGAAGCGGGAAATGCTTGTCCCCGAAATTGTTCCGGTGCCATATAACCGTAGGTTCCCACTACAGTCCTGCCGGTAAGAGTATTTTGATACTTGGCCTGTACGGAACCAAAATCCACTAAAAATATCTGTCCGTCGTCGCGCTGGATGATATTTGGCGGTTTGATATCGCGGTGGATGACGGGTGGCGTCAGGGAGTGCAGATAGTTGAGGACATCCAAAATTTGGGCGGCGATGTGGCGCACTTGGGTTTCCGTGGCGTGCCAACCATCTTGGACGAGAGAATAAAGCGATCGCCCATTCGCCAATTCTTGCACCAAATAAAAACCTTGGTGGGAAGGCGTATCTACCTGAAAGTAATCCAGATAGCGGGGAATTGCCGGATGGTTGAGATGGGATAAAACCCGCGCTTCCCGTTCAAATAATTCTAAAGCTTTCCAGTCAGTAATTCGCTGTAGCGACAATTCTTTGAGTGCTACGTGCTTTCCTGCGTGCAAGTCAACCGACTCGTAAGTCGTTCCCACACCACCTTGCCCCAAAATGCTGACAATTTGATACCGTTGGGCAATAATTTCTCCCGGTTGGTGAAGCAGTTCCATAAAGCTGATTCCACTTGGAGGTTGTAAATTTGATCCTATGTGGCTATATAGAAAAAGTTTGCGTTTGTTGTTGCTCCGGCTAATAGAAAATGTCAATCGATCCTAATGATATCGATCCGCAATCAATTTCGTCGGCGTCAGATTCTGAGTATAGACAATCTCCAGGGAGTTATGCAGGTTTTGCCTCTCAGTTGCGCGAAGAAGCTGTGCAGCGACTGCGAAACCGCCTGCGCCCAGGACAACAGTCAATGGCGGATTGGAAAGGGGGGCCATTAGCGGTTTGGGCCGTTCCCGGTGCGGGAAAATCTACAGGGATGGCGGTAGCAGCGGCGATCGCGATCGCGCGCAATCAACTCCACTCCCGCCATCAATTAATCGTAGTTACTTTTACTCGTTCTGCTCCTGCCAATATTAAAGCGAAAATTCGCGAATGCTTGCAAAAAGATTTATCGTTACCACAAGTTGGATTTATTGTCCAGACTCTACACGGTTTAGCCTTAAATATTGCCGCCCGCCATTCAGATTTATCGGGAATAAATTTGGACAATCTAACTGTCGTAACGCCGAATCAAAGTCACCGTTTAATTCGGGCGGCGGTAGACAGATGGATTGCCAACAATCCCAGAAGGTATCAAATTTTACTCGAAGGGCAACAATTTGATGGGGAAGAAACGGAAAGGTTGCGCCGCCAGTCGGTATTGCGGACTGAAGTATTGCCAAATCTGGCTCAAATAGTAATACACGAAGCGAAAAGTTCGGGTTATTTACCGGACGATTTATGGAGATTGAGCGAACAAGGGAGGGATGGGTATGGGATACTAGCGATCGCAGCCGGGTTATACGAACAGTATCAGAATTTGTTGAAAAGTCGAGACTTTATCGACTACGACGAAATGATTTTGGCAGCTTTGCGCGTATTAGAAAATGACAGCGCAAGGCGTTTGTGGCAAAAGCAAGTTTTCGCCGTCTTTGAAGACGAAGCTCAAGATTCTTCACCGTTGCAAACTCGACTATTAGAAATTCTCGCAACTGATAGCCCAGGGGAGCAGGTGAGCAGGGGAGCAGGTGAGCAGGTGAGCAGGAGAGCAGAGGAGCAATTACCAATTACCAATTACCAATTACCAATTACCGATTACCAATTACCAATTACCAATTACCAATTACCGAAAATCAACTTAGTGCGAGTAGGCGATCCAAATCAAGCGATTAATTCGACTTTTACACCCGCCGATCCGATTTATTTTCGCCAATTTTGTTCGGAATGCGAAACTCAAGGACTGCTGGCGACAATGGATGTTGCTGGTCGCAGCAGTCGGATTATTATCGAGGCAGCTAATTTTGTTTTAGACTGGGTTAATCGCTCGAAATTAGCCGGAACAGAACAACCGTTTCGTCATCAAATTATTCACCCAGTTGCGGCAGATGACCCCCAACCAGATGCCAATCCTCATCCGGAAGGGAAAGGTTTAGAAATCTATACGCCCCGCGATATTCATCAGACGGTGCAATTGATTGGCGCAAGAGCAATAGAGTTATTGGGCGATCCCCCCCAACCCCCCCTTACCAAGGGGGGGCTTGATCAATTACCATCCTCGCTGCACAAGGGAGAGCTGGTTTCCCCCCCCCCCCCCCAAAACCAAGAGGGGGGTTTTAAAAAAAAAAACAACCAGAACCAAGGAGATAGGGTGTCACCCCCCCCC
>NZ_JBHFNP010000300.1:0-34882 GCF_041929235.1 Microseira sp. BLCC-F43 | reverse complement strand
TACAGCCCTTTTGTCTTCTTTTGTGTAGCGCCACCATACTGGGTGCCGCTACACAAACGAAGCCCGCAAGACAAGGACTTAACTTACGCACGCATAAAGTGTATTCTACCAACTCGCAAACCGCTATATCTATCGACATGGGTTTGTAATTTGGTAGTTTCGGTGTTTTGGGAAAAACTGACCTATACGCCTACCTGATTTCACACCTAAAACATAACTTTTTCGATTTAATATACCTATACTACCAGTAACTTGACACTGCTGATTAGCACTGACACTGTTGAGTATTTCCCTGTTTTCTTCTACTACCTTTCTAATTGCTCGTACAATATCTCGCTCATCCATATCTTCATCAAAAAATGTTTGGTACTGTTCTTGCGAACCATCCCAATACTTAGGATGATGACTTTGGAGAATATGCCGCATTCCGTCTCTGTTCAAAGTAAAAGCTACAGAACGACTTACTCTAAAAGTTTGCGTTCTGAATCTTCTCAAAGCCTCATTCAAATCACCTCTTCTAGGTCGTGGGATGATAGTTTCTCTGCTAACTAAAATTTCATTTACACCATCTGCTGAAATACCGATTTTACTTGCATATTCCTGAGAGATGGATAAATTTTTAGCTTCAGTTTGAAAACACAATCCCAGAAGGATAAGTAAAGACGCAGTTAGTCTAAAAGGTGTCCTCATAGCTAAAATATTATGCAAATTTGACTTCAACGATGATTTCTCGGCGAGGCTGACCACCTGCTTCCACAATTAACTCAACATTGCCACGTCCGCCCCGACCTGGTTGAATTAACTCATAGCGAGAAGTAACTTCACCCAGGACTGTACGATAGTTTTGAAAGCAAACATTTTGGTTTCCAGTCCCATTAGGGAAAGTATCACCTTCCCAACTACACCAATCATCAAATTGAGAAAGTACGGGTAAAAGTGAATCTGCAACCAAATTAGGAGGAAGTCCCTGTTTACCTAGCACTTGAGTAGCAATATGAATGCCTGTCATTGTGGGGCCAGTAATTTTAGCGGTGCTAGTTTCACCTTGATATTTCTGAACAAAGCCAAAACCCACATTTTGCCCCCACTTATCTTGTCTTTGTTGCCCCCAGAAAACCGTGGTTTGATCGCGTGCAAGTTCGGTTTTGTTTTCTCTGAATTGACGCTCAACGAAATCCCGGTCAGCCAGTTGAATTGCCAACAGTTCTTCTTGAGAAGGGCCAAATGCTTCGGATAATGCACCTCGAATAATTCTGCCAGCAGCAAAGCGCAATAAGCCACCAAAAACAGCACGAGATGATAATGCCCGAAGCAGAAATCCGATGATAAATGCTTCTGCTGGTTTTGGAAAAAATATACCAGATGTAGTTGCTAAGGAAGCACCACCTATAATAGCTAACTTAGTAAATTTACGTCGGCTGATGCTCATAGTTACTGTCTGCGACCTGGAGATGAGGAAATAGGTTCAAGTAGGGCTTGGACAAATGAAACTTTTGTGTTTACATAATCGTTATTGTTTGGAATTTCTACAGCAACACTACTTACCCTGCTGACATCCAATATCACAAAAGATCTTTCGCCTACGGACAGTGTTCTAGACCCAGCCAGATTTCCATCAAGATAAACGTTTACATCTACTGGTTTGTTAGCCCTTATGTCATCAGCAATACCAAAAGCTAGACGAAGAGTTTTAAACCTTGGTTGAGATCCAGCAGGTCTGATTCTACAGGTAATTAATGAGTTATATCCACTATAAATATAAAAAATTTCGGTAAATGCCTGTCTACCTATAGAAATATCCTGCTGGCTGCTGTCCATAGTTCCGCGCCGAACGCAACCAGTTGAAAATAGAGAAGTGGTACGCTGTTGTCCTTGCGCTACTTGCCAAGCCGATCCCGCAAAAACCAGGCATATTGTGCCAATTGCGGCAACTTTACGAATAAACTTCATTTTTCCCCTGCTCTCTACCGCTTGCGGTGTTTTAGCCAAAAAAGTAAGACTTTATCTGACCAGATAAAATGACATTTTTCTTATAGTAAATCCCTTGTGCTAAATGCTACTAACTGAAAAAAACGGATTTTATGGAATTTTTATAACAAAATATTAATTAAAAACCAGAAAAAACATGATTTAATCGCTTTATACTAAGTTATAATTCCTAAAATCCATACCATACCTGCGTTTTATGACTATTACGGAAGTTTTACAATTTGTAGATCGGTTAGTCAAAAAACAAACAGGTGAACACCTCGACGATCTACAAAAAACTGTCATTCAAGGACTTTGGCAAGGTAAAACTTACAATCAAATTGCAGATGAATGTGGGTATGATAAAAACTATGTTGGAGATGTTAGCCGGAAGTTATTTAAAATTTTATCTGAACAGCTAAATGAAGATATCAATAAATTAAATTTTTGTTGGACAATTGAGAGAGTTATTAATTCTCAGTTTGTTGGTTTAATAAACAGTAAGATTACCTGGTGTCCACTTTATGGTCAACCAGATAAAAATCAATCTATCAATAAGGAAGAGAAAAAGACCAAAAGCACAGGGTATCACGATTTAACCCTAGCACCGAAAATCAACCATTTTTGCGATCGCACAACCGAACTCCAAACCCTATCCCACTGGTTAACCACTCAAAACCCCCGTCTCATCTCAGTTTTAGGACTCAGTGGAATTGGTAAAACTACTCTAGTTAAACAGTTTGTTGATCTAAATCTACAACAATTCGATGTAGTCATCTGGAAAAGCATCAAATTATCCCCTTCTTTAGATACCATTATTACTGATATTTTCGCACTTATTAATTACGAACCTATTCAAACTGACAATAAATTAACTCAATTATTCAACCTTTTACGCCAGCAAAGATGTTTAATCATCCTTGATGATGTACAAGAACTATTTACCAGCAGACAATTAGCGGGACAGTACAAAACTGAATATAAAGACTACAAAACTTTTTTCACAATGGTAACTGAAATTGAACATCAAAGTACTTTAATCTTGTTCTCTCAAGAACAATGTCAAGAAATGCTCTGCTTAGATGAGGAATTATATCCTGTTAAGTGCTTGGAGTTAGAAGAGTTAGATAATAAGGAAATACTGAGAAGCCTGGGATTGAAAAATGAGGAAAGCTGGTTGACGCTGCTTAATTTATACGAAGGTAATCCAGCTTATTTGAAAGATATTGCTAGTTTGATTAAAAATATTTTCCTGGGTAAAGTCTCTGAATTTTTAACAGAAGATAGTTTAATATTGACCGAAAATATGAAATCTCGGTTTAATGAATTATTTGAACGATTATCACCGAGCGAACAACAGATTGTTTTAGAATTGAGTAAGTATAATCAACCCGTGTCGAGAGAAGATTTAAGACAAGCTTTATCCTTATCGTCAATGGATTTAATTAATGGGTTACAATCTTTGCGTAAACGCTATTTAATCAAAACAATAGAAGGAGAGAAAATTTCGTTTAATTTATCTCCTGTTTTTCGAGAGTATGTCAGAACTTGCCGTCAAAATTGATTATTATACCAAATCCGGGTTAGCTACCCCTTTTATGCCAAACGACTAAAGTCGCGGCTACACAAACAAAGCCCGCCTACGCGGGCTATAAAATAAAGGGGGGTTTGGAACCCGGATTTGGTATTATAGCGGATTGCAATCGTATGAGGTACACCTGAGTTTGTCAAGCGCGCACCCTTAAGGGTGCGCGCTTGACAAACTCAGCCAAAAGGCATCTGCCTCACCCAGTTGCAATCCGCTGTATTATGGAGGGTTTCTCTAGCCTTGCTGCTGAGCTATTAAATGTTGTACAAAGGTTTGATGTTCTGCCGAATTAATTCCAGCTTGCAGAATTGCTAACACTTGCTGCATATTTCCTTGCAACATCGCTGAAACATCTAACCACAATCCGGGAAACACAACCGAGCAAATAACACCTTGCTCATCGGGTAACAACGAAACATAATCCTCATCTTGCAAACTAAACCAATCAATTCTTTGCTCAAATACCTGCCAAACAATGTATTCCCGAACCCCATTCCTTCGATAGGCACGTTTTTTATCCCCAAGATCGATCGCTGCACTACTCGCCGCAATTTCTACTACCAATTCTGGCGCTCCTTCTAGATATCCATCTTCGCTCAAAGTTGAGTTTCCGCCACTTTCTTGACTAATTAATAATACTCCATCCGGTTGCGGTTCGTTGTCGATATCCAATCGTACTGTTGGCTCAATTCCCATTTCCAACTGTGGTGTTGCAGCTTGATAAACTCCCAACCAAGTGATTAAGCGTCCGTGGGGTGCGGCATGGGGTCTAAAACGCAACGGTGATGCCATGTAAACAACTCCTTCAATTAGTTCGGCTTTTCTTACTTCTGGCATAGCGTTGTAACGGCGCTCGAATTCTGGACGAATCAAGCGATCGCCATTTTCCAACGGTGGCAAATGTTGAAGGGTTGTAAACGATTTAGGCAGTGAAGAAGTCATCGTAGCAGCCTCAATGGTTGAGACAATAGTGTTTTGCTGTGAGCGATCGCAATTGAGGTGGACTTTACCACCCTACAATTATTCTACTTCATAGTTGTTTAAGCCGTTGCCAACTCAGTAAACTTTCTCACATCTGGAGGTTGAAAAGCTAAGACAATATCTTGTTTAGGAACTTTTAATCTTAGTAACTCATTTGCCATTCCTTCTTCTGTCCAATCTTCCTCAATGTAAATCTTTTCATTTTTAATCCGAATATGAACTGAAATCCCTTTTATTCTCTCCTCTGGAGTCCACCCAACTTGAAACCATAAGTATTGATCTCTTTTTTCGTCAAAAGCTAAAAGTGTTTCAATATTTTGCGTTGTAACTTGAGAACAGAGTTCATCTTACTCTGTGATAATTTTCTGAATCAGTGACCGATAATGGCTTAATTTATCCATTTTGTGATGACCTCAAAAATTGTCTGCCCTTATCCATATTTTTGTTAGACATCAGGCAAAAACGGCAGACGACGAATGCGAATTCTGCTTGGCTCAACTGTTAGTGCTGCACCTTGTTGTAACTCCTCCTCACATTCACTAATAACTCTCAGCAACAACTCAGTCAATGCTTGGGCGCGTAATCTTTCAATCCGAATCCGGATCGCTGATGGAGCGATCGCTTCATCAAGGGCTAACAATGTGTGAAAGTCCGCATCAAGTGTGACAACAACCCGCCCTTCCTCTCTTGCTCTTTGAATAATTTCTGCGTCTTCAGCAGCGGATAGCCCAATTTCACCTACATAAATTGTGTCAATTCCTACATCGCGTAACAATCTTGCCGCAGAGAGTGGCAAACTCCCGATCAAGCAACAGTTTCATAGCGATTGGGTAGCTCGATCGTGGGATCGCCTAGATAGGAGGATGCAAAAATCAGAGCTTGCCGAATATCTTCTTCTTCCAATTCTGGGAACTCTTGGCGTAGTTCTTCTCGATTCGGATAAGTTGCAAGTAATTCGATTACCCGACGCACGGTAAGACGAAGGTTACGAATGCAAGGTTGTCCGTTCATGCGATTGGGATTACTGGTAATGCGGTCTAGTTTCATGACATTAACCCTAGTTCTTTACAGAAGTTGTGTTTTTGGCTGCTTTAATTTGATCCACACTGATATATTCGACGTTCTCAAAGTTGGCTCTAATCACATTTTGCAACAAGAGGCGGAAAAGCGATATGCCTCCGGCACGCTACGCGATCGCATCCTGCAAACCCCAACATACCCATGAGCGATCGCACGTCTTGACCTCTTCCCTTGCAGGCAAAGAGGTTGGGGGTTAGGTTTTTTGGTGTGGGGAGAGGGTGCCTGTTTGATTATAATAGCATTGGTAAATTTATCTCACTGACAGTAATTATGAGTATTGCACCTCGTGGAATGAGTGTTACTGAAGCTTACCGACTTTATCGCTCAGGTAGCTTATTAGTCAATCGTAAGTACCAAAGAAAACTTGTTTGGACAGTCGCAGAAAAAGAAAGATTGATTGGCAGTATTTTAAAAGGTTACCCTATACCTCTAATTTTACTGGCGGAACGTCCTCAAATATATGGTAGCGGTAAGTACGAAATTATAGACGGAATGCAAAGGTTGAATGCAATTTTTAGTTTTATTGAAAATTCGTTCGCATTTAGCGAAAAATACTTTGATGTTGATGAATTTTCCTATGCAAAGCAAATAGCCGATGATGGAGAATTTGAAGTAATAAAAAAAGAAACCGAACGTCTTGCTCGGAAATCATGTGCTGATATTTTAGATTATCAACTTGCTGTGACTATATATACAGCAATGGAAGAAGAGGATATTACAGAAGTTTTTGGTCGAATTAATTCAAGTGGTAAACATTTGAGTCGTCAAGAAAGAAGGCAAGCTGGAGTAACTACTGCATTTGCAGAATTAGTACGAACAATTTCTATGGAATTACGTGGAGATGTCTCAGACAAGGTACTTCGTCTTTCTGAAATGCCTGAAATAAGCATTGATTCACAAAAATCTAAACAAGGCTATAAACTTCAAGCTGAAGACACGCTATGGTGTAAGCAAGGCGCACTTACAGTATTACAATTACGCGAAAGTGAAGATGAACAAATGATAGCTGATATTGCCGCTTCTATTTTATTGAATGAACCTTTGCCAGTGAGTACCGAACGTTTGGATAGCCTATACGATTCGACAAGTAAATATTCTCAAACTATAGAAACTTCGTTAGCAACTTATGGGTTTAAGAAACTGACTAATGACATAATTCAAACGTTTGCTGTAATGAGAGAAACTATTGAAGCATATAACTCTGAACCTAAGTCTTTACTGCGGGTTGTTAACCCTAATAGTAACAATCCTATTAGAACAGCATTCTATACTATTTTTATGGCTTTCTTTGATCTAGTTATTTGCCAAGAATTATCCCCAACCGATCCAGCAGGTATTATGAATGGCCTGAAAGGTCTTCAGAGAAAGCTTGATTTAAGTAGTCACTATACAACAACAGAAGACCGCAAAAACAATATTAAACAAACTAAGGGTCTTATTCAAGATCATTTTGCCCGAAGAGAACCGCCTGTCCTGGGACATGGTGTTGAATTAGCACTAAATTTGGAAAATTCTTTGCGTCGTTCTCGTATAGAAACTTCCAGGTACGAATGTAAACAAGGTTTACTTGACTTATCGCCAAGCAGAAAGCTCAATAATGATTTGGTATACAGAATTATCGAAACTATTTGTGGAATTGCCAATTTAGGTTCAGATGGAGACGGATATATTCATATTGGAGTGACTGATTCAAAAAAAGATGCTGAAAGAATTGAAGAATTAGATAAAATTAAACCTATTGAAATTAACGGAAGATATATCGTCGGAATTGATAGAGAAGCCAAGCTTCAAAACAAAAGTATAGAACAGTATGTAAGGATATTAACCAACGCAATTCAAAACTCTGAATTAGCTGTGGAATTAAAAACACAGGTATTAACAAAGGTTGACACGATATCTTATAAAGGATATTCAGTAATTAGAATTACCATTCCTGCTCAAACCGATGTGTCATTTATAGGAGAAAAAGCTTTCACAAGAAAAGACTCATCTACAGTAGAGGTTCTGGGACGCGAGTTAATTTCTATCTCTAAGCTGTTTAAAAAATGAGCTGTTAGTTAGTAAGGTGGGCAATGCCCACCCTAATTTAATTATCACCCAGCTTTCACAGGCATCCCCAAAATATCCTCAATCTTGGGCATTTCTTCCAACGGAATCACGCGCCCTTCATCCTCAAATCCGGCAATTTGATCGAAGTTCAAATACCGATACAAATCGCCTGCGAAAGGATTAATCTTCTTCGCCGCAATGTCGAGATATTCCTGTACGCTAGGAATCCGACCAAGCAGCGCACAAACTGCTGCTAATTCCGCCGAACCAAGATACACTCGCGCATCTTTGCCCATGCGATTGTTGAAGTTGCGGGTAGAGGTGGAAAACACGGTTGTGCCGTCATTAACGCGCGCTTGGTTGCCCATACATAGACTGCAACCGGGCATTTCTGTCCGCGCACCTGCTGCGCCAAAAATGCCGTAATATCCCTCTTCTTTTAGTTGATGTTCGTCCATCCGAGTTGGGGGACAAATCCACAACCTTGTTTTCACCGCGCCTTCGCTTTCTAATACTTTCGCAGTGGCGCGATAGTGACCGATATTGGTCATGCAAGAACCAACGAAGACTTCATCAACTTTGTCGCCTGCTACTTCGGACAATAATTTAACATTATCCGGGTCGTTGGGAGCGGCAACAATTGGTTCTTTGATTTCGTTCAGATCGATTTCGATGATTTCGGCGTATTCGGCATCGGCATCGGCTTCCATTAGCACTGGATTTGCTAACCATTCTTCCATTTTGGCGACGCGGCGCATGATGGTGCGGGCGTCTTGATATCCCCGCGCGACCATGTTTTTCAACAGGGCAACGTTGGAACGAATATATTCGGAAACGGTTTCGATGCTGAGTTTAATTGTGCATCCGGCACAAGAACGTTCTGCGGTCGCGTCGGTGAGTTCAAATGCTTGCTCAACTTTCAAATCCGGCAATCCTTCGATTTCCATGATGCGCCCGGAGAAGATATTTTTCTTGTTCTTCTTCTCGACGGTGAGCAATCCTTTTTGAATCGCGACGTAAGGAATTGCATTGACAATATCCCGCAGGGTGACACCGGGTTGCAATTCGCCTTTGAATCGGACTAAAACTGATTCGGGCATGTCTAATGGCATGACACCCAAAGCAGCAGCAAATGCCACTAAACCCGAACCTGCTGGGAAGGAAATTCCTAATGGGAAACGAGTGTGGGAATCGCCGCCGGTTCCTACTGTATCCGGCATTAACATCCGGTTCAACCAAGAGTGAATAATCCCATCTCCTGGACGCAATGCAACGCCGCCCCGTTGGGCGATAAAATCGGGCAATTCGTGATGGGTTTTGATATCGACAGGTTTGGGATAAGCTGCGGTATGGCAGAAACTTTGCATCACCAAATCGGCACTGAAACCCAAACAAGCGAGTTCTTTTAATTCATCTCTGGTCATCGGCCCTGTGGTATCTTGAGAACCAACCGTTGTCATTAATGGTTCGCAAGATGTGCCGGGGCGCACTCCAGCAAGTCCGCAAGCTTTCCCGACCATTTTTTGGGCGAGGGTGTAACCTTTACCCGTATCTTCGGGTTGTTTAGGACGGGCGAAAACCGGAGATGGTTCTAATCCTATTGCGGCACGAGTTTTATCGGTTAAAGTGCGTCCAATTAGTAACGGAATGCGTCCGCCTGCGCGTACTTCGTCGAGAATAGTATCGGGTTTGAGGGTAAAGGTGGAAATCACTTCTCCTGCTTCGTTGGTAATTTCCCCTTTATAAGGATGGATGGTAATTACCATTCCCGTTTCCATCTTGGTGACATCGCACTCGATGGGTAACGCGCCGGAGTCTTCAGCAGTGTTGAAGAAAATGGGAGCGATCGCACTCCCCAATATATACCCTCCCGCGCGCTTGTTCGGCACGTGAGGAATATCTTGCCCGATGTGCCACAACACCGAGTTTATCGCCGATTTCCGCGAAGAACCCGTCCCGACAACATCGCCGACATACGCCACGGGATGACCTTTCTGCTTTAATTGAGCAATAACTTCCAACCCCCCAGGCATCCGAGATTCCAACATTGCCAAAGCGTGCAAGGGAATATCCGGGCGAGTGGTAGCATGGGGAGCGGGTGATAAATCGTCGGTATTCGTTTCACCCGGAACTTTAAACACCGTCACGGTAATCGCGTCTTCGAGTTGCGGACGCCCGATAAACCAAGCGGCATTACACCAAGCATCAACTACCTGTTTGGCATAAGGATTGACATCCGACAACGCCAGCACATCGTGAAAAGCATCGAATACCAGCAAAGTCTTACTTAAGGCAGTTGCTGCCTTCGCTGCTAATAAAGTATCGCGAGACTTGAGCAGTTCGATCAGCGATTGAACGTTGTAGCCTCCCAACATTGTCCCCAAAAGATAAACAGCGGCTTGGGGTACAATCAGGGGGCAAACAATCTCGCCCTTGGCAACTGCGGTTAAAAACCCGGCTTTAACATAAGCCGCTTCATCGACGCCGGGGGGGACGCGGTTCGTTAGCAAGGAAAGCAGCGTTTCCTCTTCCCCTGGAGGCGGATTTTTCAGCAATTCGCAGAGTTCGGAAGTTTGCTGGGCATTTAAAGGTAAGGGAGGAATTCCTTGTGCCGCCCTTTGGGCTACGTGTTTACGATAGGATTCGAGCATTTTCGTGTTCTGCTATACAAAACTTGGCTAAACTTATCTAAGCTTCACCATTCAACTAGAAGTAATTTCTAGAGGGTTTGCTTCCTGCTTCTACCAAGGGAGTCGGATCCTTCTTGTCCACAGGCGTAAATTCGGGTGTAGCCCACCCTATTTTAAGATGAGTAAGTTTTTTTTTGTAGGAGCGGTTTTAACCAATCAATTCGTGGTTCCACGAAATGTCTGGTTAAACCTGCCCCGGAGCCATTGTTCAACCATTATTTTGCACCAATTTAGGGAATCCTGCTCAAACTATCGATCTTTTTACAGGCTGATTAGTTTTGCAGTGGCTGTGGTTTACTTTCCCAAACAATTTTAAGCCTTGGTTTTCGGCATTTTAAGAAACATAGCAGAAAATTACAACCAAGTCAACACTATCGCCATAAGTAACTATGAGTAACTTTAGCCAACTATTTTGCTATTTTATCCAAGTTGCTATAAGAGCGCTTTAGCGCAACAACGTACCCACAATGCAAGTAACTAGCAACTTGCGTTATTTAGTCAAGCTCTCAGGCTAAGAGCGGAAAAATTTTGTCGGTGTAGTTTAGTGCCAGATTTTTTATTGTACGGTGAGGAAACCGACCGCGGGAGTTCTAGTGGTACTCTTTTAGGTTTTAGCTGGCATTTTCGACCAAATTGGACTCGGTGGGAATATCTCAAAAGCAGCTAAGATAAAGGCAACAACCCAAGCTACTGGGCTTCGCTCTAGATGCTAACAACAGCAACAGCGCCGTACTGCTAGCACAAACTCGGAACTCGCTGCCTACCTTAATCATGACTCCCACTTCCCCCCAGGATACCAACGCCCTCATCCGTCCCCTACAATACCGGGATCTGGAAGCGATCGAAAATATGGTGGTGCAATCATCTTTAGCAGAACACCACAGTTGTTGTGCCGATACCAAGCAGCAATTAGAACGGGTGCGTCGCTGGTACTGGGTACTCAAGCTTTTGAGTTTGTTCCCTAACCCATTCCGGTACAAGTTCATAGCCTATGTCGTCAGTAAAGCTCAAAACATTTTAGGCACGATTCAAGTATCGCCGTTTAATCGCACGCGCAGCACCTGGCGGGTGGATCGAGTCGTGGTTGACCCCCAAGTATCGAGTATAGAAGTAGGCTCGCAACTATTGCGCTATTGCTTCGAGACAATCTTAGAGGCGCGGACTTGGTTGCTAGAAGTCAATATCCACGATAAAACATTGCTGGCGGTGTATCGGCGCAATGGATTTCAGCCTTTGGCGCACATGACCTATTGGGCGATCGCTCCATCAATGTTAGCAGAGTTGCAAGAGCGAGAACCCGATCTACCCAACCTGCTACCAGTCAGCAACGCCGATGCCCAACTGCTGTATCAATTAGATACAGCATCGATGCCCCCCTTGGTGCGCCAAGTATTCGACCGCCACAACACTGACTTTAAAACCAGTTTTGTTGCCGCTTTAATTGAAGGCATCCGGCAGTGGCTTTCTCAAACCGAAGTCGTCAGCGGCTACGTGTTTGAATCCCAGCGCAAAGCAGCCATCGGCTATTTTCAGATGCACCTGTCCCGCAACGGCAGCAAACCCCACGTCGCCGAATTAACCGTACACCCAGCCTACACCTGGCTGTATCCAGAATTGCTCGCCCAAATGGCGCGCATTACCCAAGATTTTCCCACCCAATCGTTGCTGTTAACTTCTGCGGATTATCAACCAGAACGGGAAGAATATTTGCGACAAATAGGGGCAGAGGAAGTAGAACATACCCTGCTGATGTCCCGTTCAGTTTGGCACAAGCTGCGGGAATCGAAGTCGGTATCTTTGGATATGCCTTTGTCGGAAGTTTTCCAAGGATTACAACCCGCCCAAAAACCAGTCCTCGGACGCATGTCCTGGCTGAAGTCCCGCACCTTGCGCTGGCGGGGAGTACCTAGAAAAGATTTAGTTCCAGCGCCTTCCACTCAAGATGCGGAGTCGGGGGCACAATCTTTATCAGGCTTGGCCTTCAGGATAACCCGTCGCGGTTCCAGAAGTGCTGACCAAGGGTAATGGTAATAGGTAATGGCGTTCCCAGGCGACCGCCTGGGTCACGAGGGTAATGGGTAATTGTACTGAGGGCAAAAGCCTGTAAATCCAATTAGCAATTAGCAATTAGCAATTAGCAATTAGCAATTAGCAATTACCAATTACCCCTCCCCGCGAGCGCCTACTTGACGCCTAGTAGCATAAATATGGAAGAAAGTCAACCACCTGTAACCCAAACAACCCCAACTCGTCAAACCAAGACGATATCGGCATTGGGGTTAGATGTGGGGAAAAAGCGAATTGGGGTAGCGGGATGCGATCGCACCGGGTTAATCGCGGCGGGACTAACCACAATCGAGCGTAAATCGTTTTTAGAAGATATAGCCCAGCTCAAGCGCCTGGTAGATGAGCGACAAGTAGAAGTTTTAGTCGTTGGGTTACCCTACTCGATGAACGGAACCATAGGCCCTCAAGCCAGAACTGTGCAGAAATTCGCCAAAAGAGTCGGAGAAGCGCTAAACTTGCCGGTCGAGTACGTTGACGAGCGCCTGACTTCCCATCAAGCAGAGGAAATGCTTTTAGCCGAAAAACGATCGCCATCCCGAAATAAAGGTTTAGTTGATCGCAAGGCAGCAGCTATAATTCTGCAACAATGGTTGGACGAGCGACGACCGCGCTCACAACAATCCGATTTCTAGGATTTCAACATGTCTACAGCGAAAGAAAATGGGTACTCTCAGGACGAAACCGTTATCCTCAAAGATGAAACGGGACGCGAACTAACCTGTTACGTCGAGCAATCCCTTGAGGCAGAAGCAAAAGAGTACGTTCTTTTGCGTCCAGTCGATGATACGGTGGAGATTTTTTCCTGGCAGGCAGATCAAGAGGAAGAAGCATTTTTGGTGGAAGAGGAGGAAGTACTGGATGAAATTTTTCCCATTGCTCAAGCAGTGCTGGCAGAGCAAGATTTGACCCTCAAACGCAGCGCTTTCGCCTTGACGGTAGCCGGGGACGTGCCGCCGCCAACCGAAGAAGACATTCTCACCCTAGAAATTGACGACGAAGCAGCCCTAGCCCCTCTAGAGCCAGAGCAGTTGCAGTTCCTCGCCAATTTTTACCACGAAGACCACGAATACGAAGTGTTTAGACGCCTTGACCCCCTACTTTTGTTTGCCCGTCGCAACAATGCCGGACAACTTGAGTTACTTTCCCCAGAAGAATTTCAAAGGGTGCAACCGATGCTCGAAGAACAGCTGGCGCAGCTAGAAGACGAGATGGACGAATACGAAGAATAAAATTGATAGTTTGCGGTTGATAGCTTGGACAAAAGCGCCTGCTTTGGGGAGAGCGGGTGGAAAATCTCCCCAAAAGCCAAAAAACTGAGCCATAGTAGTCTGCCACAGCAGTTTTGACAAATCGGGTCAGCACCCCGCTCTAAAGAGACGGGGCTTCGTGCCTCTCGCTTTAGGTAGCTGACCAGCCTCAGCCTTCTGGCTACGTTATTCAGGTCACGACACCTACAAATGCGTCGCTAGTTTGTAGCTCTGTCGCTTGTGGTTAAACAGCTTTACGAGGGGTAAGGCAGTGCTGCAAGCCGAACAAGCCTAAATAACATTGGCGAAGCGAACTTTACACGCAAGTAGAAGAGACGCAACCATGTGTAACTCTAATTTCGTTTTTGTTTTAGATGCCAGTCGCAAACCACTGACCCCTTGCTCTCCGGGCATGGCACGGTCACTGCTCAAAGCCAGGAAAGCGAAAGTGTTCCGCATTTACCCGTTCACCATTATTTTGCACAAGGAGGTACAAGCAACCCCAAAGCCGCTCACCCTGAAACTTGACCCAGGCTCTAAAGTGACTGGAATTGCTTTGCTCAAAGACACTCTGCTGATTTGGATTGCAGAACTAACCCACCGGGGACAAGCGATTCAGGATGCTCTACTGTCTCGACGACAACTACGTCAGGATAGAAGGAATCGCCAGACGCGCTATCGCAAAGCGCGATTTCTCAATCGCACCCGTCCTGAAGGTTGGCTTGCACCCAGTTTGCAGCATCGGGTCGAAACAATCCTGACTTGGATAAATCGACTGGACAAACTTGCACCGATTGGCAGCGTTGTGCAGGAGTTGGTCAAGTTCGACTTACAACTGATGCAGAACGCTGAAATCAGCGGCGTTGAGTACCAGCAAGGCGAACTGCAAGGCTACGAAGTCAGGGAGTACTTGCTTGAAGTGTTCAATCGTCAGTGTGTCTACTGCGGTGCGAAGGATGTGCCATTGGAAATCGAGCATGTTGACCCGCGTTCTCGCGGCGGCTCAGATAGAGTCTCTAATCTGGTATTAGCTTGCCATCCCTGCAATCAAGCAAAGGGAAATCAGGATATCAAAGATTTTCTGTCGGGTAAGCCTGACCTACTTAAGCGAGTGTTGACACAAGTCAAAGCACCGTTGAAAGATGCTACTGCGTTAAATGCAACTCGATGGGCACTGTTGAGAGCGCTAAAAAAGACGGGATTGCCTGTCAGCACCGGGAGTGGCGGACGAACCAAGTTCAACCGGACTCGACTAAACCTGCCCAAGACACACTGTTTTGATGCGGCATGTGTGGGCGAAACTCCAGAACTAACCGCATTAACTGAGCAACGCTTGCTCATAGCAGCCAAAGGGCATGGAACTCGCCAAATGTGCGGCACTGACAAATATGGCCCTCCAACGCGGCATCGCTCTAGAGTGCAAGTCCATAAAGGCTTCCAGACAGGCGATATTGTCAAAGCAACTGTTACGACAGGCAAGAAGATTGGCTTCTATATCGGTCGGGTTCTCTGCCGCGCATCAGGCAGTTTTGACATCGCAACTAAGACAGGACGGGTGACGGGTATCAGCCACAAGTATTGCAAACCAATTCACAAAAAGGATGGTTATGCCTATGGATTTTCAACTGGAAGTTTCACGGCGGCTCAAGCCGCGTGGGGTTTTTCCTCCCTGCGCTGAAGCGACAGGGCTTCCAAACTTAGGAGGTTTACGTGATTTGGTCGATTCCCCCAAAGGAATTGGCTACGGAGCGTGGCGATACCGAAAAACAAATATCTGTCAGCGATGCCAACTGGAAGCGGTTGGGGCAGATTGCGGCATCGAAGGTGTCGTTAATTCGCAGAAGTATTGGGTTGGTTGTTTGGGTGGCACCCTTGCCACACTCAACAACCGCTGATATCACTCCCCACCGCTACCGGCGGATGGGGTATCTCGGAGATAAAGAGATGAAAGCTGTCAGGGGCTCCTCAAAATGGTTGTTTTACCTGGTGCTGCTCCCAGCAGTACTGGGATTGTGTGCTTGGCAGGGCTGGGCTTGGTGGAGTTGGGCTAGTGCGCCGCCTGTGGTATCCTCAACAACATCCGAGCGAGCCGAAAACACAGTGCAAATCAGAATTCCCCAAGGCACGACGGCGCAGCAAATCGGGCGCGATCTCAAAGCAGCCGGGTTGATTCGCTCCACTGTAGCATGGAATATTTGGGGGCGTTGGTTAAGGCTGCAAAACAAGGCGTCGTTTCAGGCAGGAACATACGAACTGTCGCCCTTGACTTCGCTCTCAGAAATTGCCGCTAAACTTGGCAGCGGCGGCGTAGTGCAACAAAGCTTTACGATTCCGGAAGGATGGTCGCTGCGGCAAATGGCTGCTTACTTTGAATCCCAAGGCTTTTTTCCAGCCTCGGAATTTCTGGCGGCGGCTAAACAAATTCCCCGCGATCAGTTTCCTTGGTTACCCGCAGATTTGCCCCACTTGGAAGGCTTTTTATACCCGGATACCTACCAAATTGCATCGGGTGCGATCGCTCCGGAAACCGTCATCAAACTGATGCTGAAACGATTTGAAGAAGTCGCGCTGCCAATTTACGACCGCGCTAGAGCGAACAAACAAACCTCTTACAATCTCTTGCAATGGGTAACGCTGGCTTCAGTTGTAGAAAAAGAGGCAGTAGTTCCCACCGAACGCCGTAAGATTGCGGGTGTTTTTGTCAAACGATTGCAGCGAGGAATGAGACTCGAATCTGACCCCACGGTTGAATACGGATTGAACATCAGACAGACAGCGGATCAACCCCTGACCTTTAAGCAAGTCAAAACCCCTTCTCCTTATAACACCTATCTGAACAAGGGCTTACCCCCCACCCCCATCGCCAGTCCGGGAGTTCCCAGCTTAGAAGCCACCCTCAATCCCGAAAACACCGAGGAAATCTTCTTTGTCGCCCGTTACGACGGCACCCATGTCTTCAGTCGCACCCTCGCCGAACACGAAGCAGCGGTGAGGAAGATCCGGCAACAACGGGAAGCGCGACGCAAGGCGACTCCTTAGTCCAATTAATACCGAGTCGGCTAATAGCCAATGGTTAATTGTCAGAAGAAGAACTTTACAATTAACCATTAGCAATTAGCCATTAGCAATTAGCCATTAGCAATTAGCCATTAGCAATTAGCGATTAGCAATTTATGTCTTGGGGCGCCCTATTACAGCCTGATTTAATTCTAGACGGGTCAGTAGTAAATCTGACACCGGAGATGTTGCAAAAATATCAGATCAAGGGTCTGGTATTGGATGTAGATGACACCCTAGTACCGCTCAAGGTCGCCCAGGCATCGGAGGAGTTGCACCAATGGGTCGAGGAAATCCGACAGGTGGCGCAGATGTGGCTGGTGAGCAATAACCTGAGCGAGGCGCGCATCGGTAGCATTGCCCGGGCTTTAAACTTACCCTACCTGCACGGGGCTAGCAAGCCCTCGCGGCGCAAGTTAAGACAGGCAGTCAAGGCGATGAACCTGCCGGTGGAACAGGTGGGGATGGTGGGCGATCGCTTGTTTACCGACGTGCTGGCTGGCAATCGCCTCGGCATGTTTACCATTTTGGTAGAACCCATCGTCCCTCCCGCCCAAGCCATCGAGTCGTTTGGGGTGCGTGCGCTGGAAGTCTGGGTGTCGCAAGTCTTGGGCGCTACCCTACCCCCACGGCAACAAAAATTTACCAACCATCGTAAATCCTGATAATCGTAAACATAAAAAAATTATTATTATTTTTCAGGCTCTGGGATTCTAGATCCTGAAAAATCGGGTCAGCCAAGATAAAGACCGTGAACTACCCCAACCTATAGACGGACTGGGCTTCCCAATTCAACGGGAAATGCCGCTATAACCATGTAGTTTTATTGGTCTTACATTCCCTCCAAGGGCAGGAGTCCTAGTTCCTAAGACCCAAACTTATCGCCGTGACATATACCTATTAGCTTGGTTTTCGCTTATGGCATTGATGTACAAACATTTCTCAATTATAGCACATTCAATGGCGACATTAGGGCATCTTGTTATGGGTAATCGGTAATTGGCTTTGACCCACGACCCAATCTAAAATCTAAAATCTGAAACCTAAAATTCCTTATGTCTCAAACACTTATTGTCAAAATTGGCACATCTAGTCTGACGCAGCCGGAAACAGGTCGCCTCGCCCTTTCTACCATTGCTAGTTTAGTTGAAACCCTGACAAATTTGCGTCACCAGGGTCACCGAGTCGTGTTGGTATCGTCGGGAGCGGTGGGGGTGGGGTGCGATCGCTTGGGCATCACCGAACGACCTCGCAGCGTCACCCTCAAGCAAGCTGTCGCCGCGGTGGGACAGGGACGCTTGATGCGCGTGTACGACGATTTGTTTAGCCACCTGCAACAACCGATTGCTCAAGTACTGCTGACGCGGGGCGACTTAGTACAGCGCAGCCGCTATGTCAATGCCTACAACACGTTTCAAGAACTGCTGCGCTTGGGCGTTATCCCGATTGTGAACGAAAACGACACCGTAGCAGTCGAGGAATTAAAATTTGGCGATAACGATACCCTCTCTGCCCTAGTCGCTAGCTTAATTGAAGCCGACTGGCTATTTTTACTCACAGACGTGGATCGGCTTTACTCAGCCGATCCCCGCAGCAATCCCGATGCTCAACCGATTGCTTTAGTTAACCGCATCGAGCAATTAGAAGAATTACAGGTACAAACCGGAACTGCCGGTTCGCAATGGGGCACCGGCGGCATGGTGACCAAAATTTCCGCAGCTCGAATTGCCACCGTTGCGGGTGTGCGAACCGTTATCACCGAAGGCAGATCGCCCCATAACATCCAAAAAATCTTGCAGGGAGAACAGATCGGCACCCACTTCGCGCCCCAAACAGTGCCAACGAATGCCCGCAAACGCTGGATCGCTCACGGGTTAATCCCCGCAGGCAAGCTTTACTTGGACGCGGGAGCAGTCAAAGCCGTTACCTCTGCGGGGAAATCCCTTTTAGCTGCTGGAATTACGTCTATAGAGGGAGACTTTCAGGCATCCGATGCCGTTACTCTATACGATACAGAAGGTCGCGCCATCGCTAGAGGAATTGCGAACTACAGCAGCACCGAGCTGGAGCGGATTCGAGGGCATCAATCTGCAGAAATTCCTGCCATATTGGGCTATGCAGGCGCAGCAACCGTAGTTCATCGCGATAACCTCGTTCTACTCAACAGTTAAACCAAGCGGATTCAGCTGTGACGACGATCCTCTTTTGTGTACTGTTTAATCCAACAGCGTTCTAAAAGATCTACCTTGTGGCGATGCCAATAGCGACGAGGATTCAATATAGTTGTGGAACAAAATAGGGGCTGGTTGAGGAACTGCCAGAGAGGAAAGCGAATCGTACTGTGTTTTATAGTCATACACTGAATATTGTTGAGTGCGGTGGCTCCAAAATTAGCACCGTATGATCTGGATTGACATTGTACGGCCTGTTGGTATAACTTTGCCAAAAACTACCAATGGTTGTCTTGGTGAAGATTGCGGGATTTTATGATATATTTTTTACTTTGTTTAGTGTAGTTTCCCGGTAGCGCGAACCAATGAGTTTGTGCTAAATACTATCGCAGCGAACACAACTTGGGAGCTTATAGTATCATACCGTCTCCAGAGTCCCTAGTGAGTAAATAGACGGAGGAAGAGTAACCATTGTAACTATTACCAAAAATTTTGTGGCATAACTTAAAATTTTCCTTTCAACCCCTGACTCGCCGTGGAGGTGGGAAAGTTTTGCCATAATACAGGGTGGGTGCGATCCCGTAGCCGGTGGTGGAAACGGGGATTTTTTGCCACAAATCTCCGGGTTAGATCGTAACTCCCCATCTGGGAAATCAGTATAATTTACAAAAATATACTTTACATGAAGTTTAAAAGCAGTATAAAATAGATATGTATTTTAAAGATTATATAAAAATAGGGGATTGTACGTAAAAGCTATAACCAAGATTGATAATATTTAAGCTACAACTAGGCTATCAAATACGCTGGCATAAAAGTTAAAGATACATCAAGGCATTAACCTCATGTCAAGAAGGATAAACAAATGATAACAAAGGATAATCCTCGTGTCAGCATCGGACTGCCAATATATAATGCGGAAAAGTTTCTCAGACAAGCACTGGATGCGCTTTTAGGTCAAACATTCTCGGATTTTGAGCTAATTATTTCCGACAACGGCTCCACTGATGGAACGGAAGCGATTTGTCGGGAATATGCGCTCAAGGATAGCCGGATTAAATATTACAAAAACGAAACAAACTTAGGAGCAGCTAAAAATTTCAACCGCGTTTTTGAACTGTCGCGGGGAGAATACTTCAAATGGGCTTCCCATGATGATATATGCGAGCCTGAATACTTAGAGCGTTGCGTAGAAGTACTAGACCGCAATCCGGCAGTGGTGTTGTGCTATCCCAAAGCCAACACAATTGACGAACAAGGAAATTGGCAAAAGGTTTACACCGAGAACCTCAAGATCTTGGCAGAAAAACCCCACGAACGTTTCTATCAATTACTGGAAACTTTTGGCTGGTATCACGGGACACAACTTTACGGGCTAAACCGCGCTAGCGAGCTAAAGAAAACGATGCTATTGGGGAATTATCCCCATGCAGACCGGGTTTTATTGTCAGAATTGGCAATTTTGGGTCAGTTTGACGAAGTGCCGGAATTTCTGTTCAACCGCAGAGTGCATCCAAAAGTTGCACAAATAGAAAACCCGACTTACAAAGCTTTAGCAGTTTGGTTTGACCCCAAAAATAAAGGCAAAATTATGCTGCCTCGCTGGCGGCGGTATTGGGAGTTCTGCCATGCAGTACAGCGCCATGAATTGAGCGCTGATGAGAAAATTAGCTGCTATATTGCGATTTTGCGGCGGTTGTTCCTCTCGCCTGGATTGACCAGAAGGTTGACAGGTATGTTGCAGGATGGGGTACAAGCTGTGGTACGGTTGGTGTTAAAACAGATACAACAGCCAACCAAAATTGACGGCAAGCGTGCCGAAAATGCAACAGAAGTTGGGAGAGGCGACGGGAAAGTGGGTGCAAAGACAGTAACAAGATAAACGAAAGCGCGATCTGAGTAAGGAAAAAATTGGCGTATGAAAGTAGCGCTGCTAGCGGGAGGACTGGGGACTCGCCTTGCGGAAGAAACCGAAGTAAAACCGAAGCCGATGGTGGAAATTGGCGGGAAACCGATCCTCTGGCATATCATGATGCACTATTCCCACTATGGATTTAACAATTTTGCGATCGCTCTCGGCTACAAAGGCGAAGTCATCAAAAAATACATGGTGGACTATTGCTCGCTCAATAGCAACCTCACGGTTGATTTCCAAACGGGTGTAGTGACGATGCAAGGGGGTCACAGACCATCTTGGACGGTAGAGTTAGTCGATACGGGAATGAATTCCCTCACCGGAGGTCGGATAAAGCGCCTAGCGCCCCACATCGGCAATGAAACCTTTATGGCTACCTACGGGGATGGAGTTTCTGATGTGAATTTACAGGATTTATTGGCCTTCCATAAATCCCACGGCAAACTGGTTACCATCACCGTAGTCCACCCACCAGCAAGGTTTGGGCATTTAGAACTAACTGGCGACCAAGTTATCGAATTTTCTGAAAAACCCCAAACGGTAGACGGTTGGATTAACAGCGGATTTTTTGTTCTAGAACCAGAAATCTTTGATTACATTGATAGCGATGACACATACTGGGAAAAAGCGCCCCTAGAACGATTGGCAAGAGAAGGACAAGTAATGGCGTATAAGCATACTTCCTTCTGGCAGTGCATGGATACAATTCGCGACAAGAAACTTTTGGAAACGCTCTGGCAAACTGGCAAAGCACCTTGGAAAATGTGGGAGGAGGAGAATGGGAATATTGGTAACCGGACACAAGGGGTACATCGGGACAACGACGGTGCCCATGTTGTTAGCGGCAGGGCATGAAGTTGTAGGCATAGATAGCAATTTATTCGGGCAGTCTACTTTTTTAGATGGCATCGCCAATATCGCCGAATTAAATAAAGATATCCGCGACGTTGAAGCAGATGAATTGCGGGGATTTGATGCGATTATTCACTTAGCTGCCTTGGCAAACGACCCCTTGGGTAACCTGGAGCCAGACTTAACTTATGAAATCAATCATAAAGCATCGGTGCGGTTAGCTTCTCTAGCTAAAGAAGTAGGAGTGAAAAGATTTTTGTTCTCCTCTTCTTGCAGTACCTATGGGTCAGCAGGTGAGGGAAAAGTCACCGAATCAGCTGAATTTAATCCTGTCACTCCCTACGGAAGATCCAAGGTGCTAGTCGAACAGGATGTCGCCAAATTAGCGGATGACAATTTCAGTCCTACGTTTCTCCGCAACGCTACTGCATACGGGGTATCTCCTTTGTTGCGGTTTGATTTGGTACTCAATAACCTCGTTGCTTGGGCGATGACTACGGGGCGAGTTTATATCAAAAGCGATGGCACGCCTTGGCGTCCCATCGTCCACATTGAAGATATTAACCGCGCCTTTATTGCCGTGTTGAATGCACCGCGGGAAAATATCCACAATCAAGCGTTTAATGTCGGTCAAACTACGGAAAATTATCAAGTACGCGACATCGCAGAAATTGTTAAAGAAACCGTTCCGGGGTGCGAAGTTGAATACGCCCCTGGTGGGGAACCCGACAAGCGGTCTTATCAAGTAGACTTCAGTAAAATCGAGCGGATGCTGCCGGAATTTAAACCGCAATGGAATGCTCGAATGGGAGCAAAACAACTGTATGAAACATACCAAAAAGTTGGGTTGCGCCTAGAAGATTTTGAAGGACCGCGTTACAAGCGCATCGACCAAATTAAGCAATTACTCAGTAGCGGTCGTTTAGACAAAACTCTGCGCTGGAAACAGTCGGTAGCGACTGCTTAAATTGTTGTTCAATTTTACCCTAATTTTTCATCGAATATCATGCTCGCATCTCCTCCTCCTCAAAGTTCAGAAAATAACCCGCTCCAACAAGAAAAAGAACTGCGGTCGCAAGTTATGGCAGCAGTTCGAGAATACTATAACTTCAAATTCAAAAAAAAGGAATTTGTCCCCGGAAAATCCTACATCCAGAATGCCGCCAAAGTCTTCGACCAAGAAGAACTGCTCAAATTAGTCGATGCTTCTTTGGATTTTTGGTTGACAACGGGACGCTTTGCTGCTGAATTTGAACAGCGCTTTGCTGAGTGGATGGGACTCAAGCACTGCATGTTGGTTAACTCCGGTTCCTCGGCGAATTTGGTGGCTTTATCGGCGCTAACTTCCCCCAAATTGGGAGCGAAACAACTCAAACCTGGGGATGAAGTGATTACCGTTGCTGCTGGGTTTCCCACCACGGTTAATCCGATTTTTCAGAATCAGTTGGTGCCGGTATTTTTGGATAGCCACTTGCCAACTTATGGAGTTGATGTTTCTCAGTTGGAAGCGGCGCTTTCGCCCCGCACGAAGGCAATTGCGATCGCCCATACATTGGGAAATCCCTTCGATTTAGAAGCGGTGATGGCGTTTGCCGAAAAGCACGATCTTTGGGTAATGGAAGACAACTGCGATGCGGTGGGAAGTCTTTATAAAGGGCAAAAAACTGGCACGTTTGGACATATTACAACGGTAAGTTTTTATCCCGCTCATCATATGACGATGGGTGAAGGCGGCGCGGTTTTAACTAACGATACTCGCCTGAAGAAAATTGTCGAATCTTTCCGCGACTGGGGTAGAGATTGTTGGTGTGCGCCTGGAGTGGATAATACTTGTCAGAAACGCTACGGTTGGCAATTGGGTGAGTTGCCTTTTGGGTATGACCATAAGTTTACCTATTCGCATATTGGGTACAATTTGAAAATGACCGATATGCAGGCGGCTATCGGTTGCGCTCAGTTGGATAAGTTGCCTGATTTTATTGCCAAACGTCAGCATAATTTTAAGTTTATGCACGAGCAATTGCAGGATTTGCAAGATGTTTTAATGTTGCCTGAAGCGACGCCTGGGTCGGAACCTAGTTGGTTTGGTTTCCCGATTTTTGTGAAGGAAGATGCTCCTTTTAGTCGGAACGATTTGGTGCAGCATTTGGAAGGAAATTGCGTTAGTACCAGGCTTTTGTTTGGGGGTAATTTGATCCGGCAACCAGCTTATAAAGGGTTGAATTATCGCGTTGTTGGTGATTTGAAGAATGCGGATCGGATTATGATGGGTACTTTTTGGGTTGGCGTTTTTCCAGGAATAACGGATGAAATGCTGACTTATGTTGCTGAGACGATTCGTGGTTTTTGTCGCAGTTTTTAGTTTGTAGTGAGGACTTTAGTCCTCACTTTGTCGTTGGAGGGAAGGATGTTTTTTAAACGAACCGCCAAGACGCCAAGGACGCCAAGGAAGAGAAAAGGGAGAATTTGACCCATGAAGGAACAGTTTTTTTAAATGAACCGCAGAGACGCAGAGGACGCAGAGTAAGAGAAGAGAGAGTTTTTAGTAGGAAGTTTAAAGTTAGAAGAAAGATGGAAATTAGGGCGACTAAAATTTCGGGTTGTTATGAGCTTAGTCCGATTGTGTTTCATCAGGACTATCGGGGGAGTTTTGTCAAGACTTTTCACAAGGATGTTTTTAGTAAGCATGGCCTAGAAACTAATTTTGTGGAGGAGTATTATTCGGTTTCGGTGCAAAATGTGTTGCGAGGGTTGCATTTTCAAACTCCGCCAGCAGATCCGAATAAGTTGGTTTATTGTCCTTTGGGTCGAATTATGGATGTCATTGTTGATGTTCGGGTGGGTTCGCCTAGTTATGGACAATTTGAAGTGTTTGATTTGAGTGGGGAAAATGGGAAGATGGTATATATGGAGCCTGGGTTAGCACATGGGTTTTATGTGTTAAGCGAAACGGCTATGGTGATGTATAAGATTTCTCAACTCTATTCGCCTGAAAATGATACGGGGATTCGGTGGGATTCGGTGGGGATTCCTTGGCCTAGTAATAATCCGATTTTATCTCAAAGGGATAAGGAGTTTTTGCCGCTGGCTGAGTTTAAGAATCCGTTTAGGTACGGCGAAAAGATGGCGATGGCGTAGAGTTAATAGGGTGAATGAGATGGGAAGTTTAGACTCGTTACGCAATAAAAGTTTTCTGATCGCTGGTGCGGCGGGAATGCTGGGTCAGGCGTTTCGCGAAGCTTTGATGGAGGATGTGGCAGAGTGCAAAGTTATTGCGCTTTCTCATAAAGAGTTGGATATTACGGATAGAAATGCGGTTCTGAGTCTGGAAGCGGAAAAGCCGGATTTTATCCTCCATTGTGCTGCCCAAACTAATGTAGACCGCTGTCAGGAAGAACCAGAAAGTTGTGGTAGGGTCCAGATTGATGGGACGCTGCATATTGCTGAATTGGCACGGCGGGTGGAAGCGAAGGTTTTTTATCCGCAAAGTTTTCTGATTTTTGATGGATCTGAAACGCCGACGACGGAAGGGACTCAACCTGCACCGCTTTCAATTTACGGGAATTATAAGTTAGAGGCAGAAAGGCAATTGTTGTTGATGCTTCCTGATAGTTTGGTGGTGCGGATGGCTGGGTTTTTTGGTGGGGAGGAGGCAGATAAGAATTTTGTGGGGAAGTTTGCCCGTCATTTGGTGAAGTTAATTGGAGATGGGGTGACTCGGTATGAAGTGGGCGATCGCATCTGGCAACCTACGTATACTCTAGACTTGGCGCGGAATTGTGTGCAATTATTGGCTTTGGGTAAAACTGGCACATATAATATGGCAGGTCATACTGAGGCGTCTTTCTTCGAGTTGGCGCAAGCTTGTGTAGAGTATCTGGGGTTGAGCGATCGCATCACCATCGAACGTGTTTCGGCTGAAATTATGGCACAACGCGATCGCGCCGCCCGTCCTAAGTGCGTGTTGCTAGCAAATCAACGCTTGCAAGCGGAAAATCTTGATATGCAACGCCCTTGGCAGGTTTCTCTCAAAGATTATCTGTCTCGTCCTTATTTCCACAACTTGTTCCAAAGTTTAAATCCTGGTGCGATCAATGTTGCTTGAATTGTTTGACCATCCCTTGCTTGGACGCCTGAAGAATCGCGTGGTAATGTCGGCGATGACCCGCAGTTTTGCCGATCAAAACCACTGCGTAACGGCAGCTTCGGCAGAATATTACGCCCGTCGCGCCGCTGACGGGGTGGCGCTGATCCTCACTGAAGGAACGATCGTACACCCGACGGGGGATGGATATAATAATGTGCCTTATATTTATACGCCAGAACAAACTGAAAGTTGGAAGCAAGTCACCCAACGGGTACACGAGGAAGGTAGTAAAATTTTCTGTCAGCTTTGGCATTGCGGTCGCATCTCCCATGAAGATTTTACCGGCGGCGTCCCCCCGGTGAGTTCGAGTAATAAGCAAGCTGGGGGAATTAACCGGCAAAATGGCAAACCTTATGGGGTGCCAAGGGCGTTGGAAACTGAAGAAATTCCGGAAGTTTATCAGATGTTCCGTCAAGGGGCATTAAATGCGATCGCTGCCAATTTTGACGGGGTACAATTACACCTCGCCCACGGTTACCTCGCGGATCAATTTTTTGATGCTGCTATTAATGATCGCACTGATAAGTATGGCGGATATGTGGAAAATCGCTGTCGGTTCGCCCTAGAACTAACTGAAATTATATTGGGCGAACTCGGTGCGGAAAAAGTCATGGTTCGCTTATCCCCATCCCGCGGTTTGGGCGACGGTTTTTATGACTGGCCCGATCTTGATGATATGCTGGCTTATTTAATTCCAGAATTTGAACGCATGGGTTTGCGGATGTTGGATATCAGCTGCGCCCGTGCTGATTATTATCAAACATCTGGACGAATTATTCGCCAAATTAGACCGATGTGGCCTCATTTAATTATGGGGGGCGCATCTTTATTACCAGGTCAAGCTGAGTCGGAACTCCAGGAAGGTTACCTAGATATGGTAACTTGGGCGCGGTTTATCCTTGCTAACCCCGATTTTGTCACCAGGTTGCGCGAAGGAAAACCGTTAATGCCAATGGAAAGCGAGATGCTAAAGACTTTAGTGTGAAATCGAGATTGTTATCTTTCCAGCATTTATCCTGAATCCAGCAGCCCCGCAAGGGGAAACCCGGTTTCTTCGTAAATGTCGAGTTACCAAACCCAAGATTTTTACCAGAAACCACCAGAAACCCGGTTTCTTCGTAAATGTCTAATTACCAAACCTAAGATTTTTGCCAGAAACCGGGTTTCTCTGCTATTAAAATCCAAAATCCTTACATCCAAAATCTCTATGCTGTTCAAAATCCGCAACCAATTAACTGAAGTGGCATCGGAACTGGTTTACAAAGTAGACCTGCTCAAACATACTGCCAAACTGCCGTCTCTGAGTGAAAGCGATCGCGCAATTCTCAATACGCTTAAACATGAAGGCGTTTTAGTCACCTCTCTAGACGCTTTAGCGATTCCTTCTACTTCCCAAACAATCGAATTAGCAAAGAAAATCGTTAACAGGCTACAAAATCCAGACTCAGATACGGGAATCATCCAAGACAAAAATTATTCTATCACCCGCATCGGTTACACCCCACTCGCTGCGGAATACCCAGAAATTTTTCTGTGGGGATTGAACGAGAGACTGGTGAATATTATTGAAAATTATATTGGACTGCCAATCGCTTGTATCGGAGTCGATGTTCGCAAAGATATCGGCAATGGTATCAAGGATGTCGGTCAAAGGAAATGGCATAGAGATTCCGACGATCGCCGTCAAATCAGAATCATTGTTTACTTAAGCGATGTGACTGAAAATACGATTGCTTTTGAATACGTTCCCAAGCATTTAACTCCCGTCAATCCATTCAAGTCTACCTATGCCGATGAAGAGATGAAACAGGCGGTTCCCGAATCAGCTTGGAAGGCGTGTCACGGGAATGCTGGAACAGCTGTAATGGTGGCGACGAGTGATGTTTACCATCATGCTAAAGTCCCCCCAACACAAGGTGCAGATCGATTCACTCTTGTTTATACTTACACTTCCAGAAACCCCAGAAGATTACAACTTTGCAAGGATCATTTTTCCAGGGAAGGGTTGCAAGCGCTAGAGGGCAAACTTTCCCCAAATCAAAGAGATTACGCGTTGTGGTATTAAACATATGAAATGGAAAGTTTTAGCGGGTTTGCGTTTTTTCTTAGCTTGGGTTGTGGTTGGTTACCATTTAAGTGAATTTGTTCCTAACCCAAACAAAGATATTTTATGCAATCTGGGCAAATTGAATGGACTAGCAGCAGTTTTTGTGTTTCTCGTCCTTTCCGGATATGGAATAGGTCACTCGATCGCCAAACAAACACAAGGATTTTACAAGCGGCGTTTTTGGAGAATTTATCCTTTATATTTTTCTGCCGTATTGTTTACTTTCATTCCTCTTCTTGTCTCCAGTCAACCCGTTAAAACTTTGCGGACAGACTATAGTCTCCCCCATATAGGAACTGTCTTGGGCAACTTATTGTTTCTGCAAAATGTTGCCGTCGATCCCATTTGGGCAAATGTCCCGTTGTGGATTTTAGGGGTTGAAGCAATATGCTATGCCTTAACCCCATTGTTGGCTAAGCTCAGCAATAAAATATTAATTGCTTTAATGGGCTTATCGGCTGTATTTTATGGGTTGTTTACCTATATTTATGAGGCAATTTACCCCAAGGCAGAAGTACATTTCTACAGCTATTTTTTATATGGCATTCCATTATTATTGTTACTGTGGTCGTGGCTTCTAGGCTTTCTGTACTTCCGGAATAACGAAACCAATCTTTGGAAAGCAATCCTAGTTGGGTTGGGGACTGTCGTGTTAATAGTCAACCAATATCATACGGGGAGACTCGGCATCCTCACCTACCTGATTGGCAGTTTGGTCATAGTTTTTTCCCCATCGATTAAAGTACCCAAATCTCTTGACGGCATTCTGAACTATTTAGGGGAGATTTCCTATCCGCTTTATTTATTCCACTTTCCCACTTTGATTTTTGCTTATACCATTCTCGGTGTAAGAAACTCGTTTAGTCATGCTTTCCTAGCTTTGGTAGTATCCCTGGTGTTTTATCACTTGATTGAAGTTCCTGTACGCAGACTAAGAAAGAAACAAGAAGGATAGATAACTAACAATGAACTGGCAAATTTTTTTAGGTTGGCGTTTTGTTTTAGTATTTTTGATTTCTTGTGCGTTATTAAGACAATTTCTCCCAGATATAAACGATCCCATATATCATTTAAGGGCATTTACTTCCGTCGGAAATGCGATCGCTTTACTCATCCTCTCAGGCTATGCAACGGCTAGTTCAATTACCAAAAATCCAGAAGGCTTTTACAAACGTCGCTTCATCAGAATCTATCCTTTGTATTTGTGCGCCATTCTGGTAGCGCTTTTGCCCTTTGTGTTTTTTGGCAATTACATTGAACCGCTACAGGACAAACATTATCCCATAGTTCCCCCCAAAATAGAAACATTTTTTGCCTACTTATTTCTTGTACCAGGGTTTGTGGGTGACGTTTTTTGGTCAAATACATTTATCTGGCTTGTAGGTATTTTGGCAGTAGGCTATCTTTTCGCACCCTGGTTGATTCGTGTCAATAGTAAGGTGATTCTGGCTTTGATTGCGCTTTCCGGTTTGCTATACATAGTCACTCCCTATGTTTATTACATCTGGTGGGAAGGGAAAGCCCAATTTAGTTTGGCTCAATTAGGTCAATTATGGCACCAAAAAGACAAATTACCTTATTATCCATTTTTAGGATATAATTTACTATTTTTTCTCCACGCTTGGACATGGCTTTTGGGTTTCTTCTATTTTCGCGAACAAGATAAATTATCAGCGAAACTCGTGCTGCTGGCGGGGAGTTTAATGTTAATACTGAACCAAGACCGCACGGGAATGTTTTCTTTAGTCATCTACTTTGTTACTTGTTTGGTATTAATATTTGGCGGCAAGATAAAGTTGCCAAGGGTGCCAGGAAAGATCTGCGAATATTTAGGGGGTATTGCATATCCCTTCTTTCTATTTCACCGACCGACTTATATTTTTGCCTATAAGCTGGGAATCACGAATTCAGCCACGTTGATTTTTCTGGCTTTGTTAGTCGGAATGTTCTTTTATTATGCTGTAGATATACCCGTGCGTTCCAGAATGATGCCTGGAAAGAAAATTATTGCGCCTCAAGGAGAGTAACAGTGGAAAACAGCATAAAGCCCAAGTTAGCATTATCTAAAAAAATCCGCAGAGGGTTTTATATCGTAGGTGGTGGGATTGGCGCTTTACTGTTAGGATTGTATGGGTTCGTTGGTGTCAGGTTAGCGATCGCATCGCGCACGCACCCCACCCCCGAAGCGATTATGCTCTTAGGTGGCGGTAAAGGACGGGAACAATTTACCGTTGAGTTTGCTAAAGCTCATCCTTCTCTGGATATTTTGGCTTCCGGGGTGCGTTTCCCAGATGGACTGGAGGTGTTTCGAGATGCAGGGATTCCCGAAAATCGATTGTATTCCAACATTTATGCGGTGGATACGGTCGGTAACTTTGCTCACACTGTAGAAGAATTACAAAAGCGCAACGTTCATCATGTATACCTGATTACTTCCGACTATCATATGTCGAGAGCTGTTGCAGTTGCTACCCTAATTTTGGGAACTCGAGGAATTGCTTTTACCCCTGTCTCAATTGCTACCAACGAACCCCCAGAAACTTGGTCGTGGCTTCGCATTACAAGGGATACGAGTCGTTCTATTTTCTGGATTTTCACAGGTCGCACTGGAGCCAACTTTACCATACATCTAAAATTGAAGAGGTAAACTAACTCTCCACAACTTATTTTTATGGCAGAATCAAACAAAATGAACTGGCAAGTCCTTCTAGGACTGCGTTTTATCTTTGTATTTTTTATTACTTGTGCCCAGTTGAGAGAATTTATAGAGAATATAGACAGCGATTTTGTCTATAATTTGAGAAAATTCACTGCCATTGGTAATGTCATCGCACTGCTTTTACTTTCAGGCTATGCTACCGCCAATTCGATTAAAAATAATCCAGAAGGATTTTATAAGCGTCGCTTTTTAAGAATTTATCCTTTGTACTTTTGTGCGATCGTTTTATCATTACTCCCCTTTCTGATTTTTGGTAACAAAATTGAAACGCTGCATGGAAAACCAATCGTTCCACCCAATTTAGTCTCAATAGTTGAACACTTAACGCTTTTGCAAGGTCTGGCTTTTGGTACTTTTACGTCAAACTTACCCTTATGGCCTCTAGGCATCTTGGCGCCTTGTTATCTTTTAACGCCTCTGTTGCATCGACTAAGCGATCGCATCATCGTTTTCTCGATTGCCATCTCTGGTTCATTGTACGTAGCAGTTCCCTTTTTCTATAAATTATTTTATCATAAATCCCTTCCATATTATCCTGAATTAGGTTACGAATTGCCATTTTTTCTATTTGCCTGGGCATGGCTCTTAGGTTTTTTATACTTCCGAAAACAGAACAAAAAAGCGGGGACAATTGTCCTGTGTTCTGGATTTATAATGTTAATTTTAAACCAAAGTCGCACGGGTTTCTATGCTTTAATTCTATACTTGATGGCTTGCTTGGGTTTAATCTTTGTAATCTTTGCTCGCCAAATCAAACTCCCAAAGGCGGTAGGTAATACCTTTGAATATCTAGGGAATATTGCTTATCCCTTTTATTTACTTCACAAACCAACTTTTATTTTTGCCTATAAGTTACTAGGGGTGACTAATTCAGTCACCCATATGTTTCTAGCTCTGTTGGTTGCAATATTTTTTTATCATGCGGTCGATCTACCTTTGCGCTCCCGGAATAGATTGTTGGCGACACAAGGGGAGTAATAAGAAGGGGGAACAATTGTAGCTTTCTGCAACAGCGATCGCGCTAGTTGCAGAAATTGCCAGTAGGGTTTCCGCCTCAGACTACAGACAGAACCTCTGTCGCCATAGAACTAGAAGCGGGGAATAGAACTTCTTGGCGAATGGAATCAGTTTTCCCAGCAATTCGGCGAGAATAGATCGCGGCAAATAGCAATTTCCAAGCGCCTGGTGAAAATACGGCTGGGTAAGCGATTTGCCAAGCTGTTAAAAATTGTCTTTGCCGCAGTCCGACCAAACTCCAATGCAGCTTGAGAAAGGCGTTGATATCTTCCAGTGCCGGTAGGGAGGAGCGATACTTTTGAGCGACTAATTTGTAGATGTTTTCTTTCATCTGCATATTTACTTCTAGTCGCTCTTGGAAAGAAGATTTTTGATTGTTTCCACCTGTCCACAGGGTGCGGTAGGCGAGGTACTCATTTAAAAATATGGCATCACCGTACTTAGCAATTTTGATCCACGAGTCGATATCGTCGCAGACGTTTAAAGCCAGATCCCAACCTCCCGACAAAAGAAAAGCATCTTTGCGGAAGGCGACTTGAATTGGCGTGCCAAAGGGTACCATTTCCAGCAACATGCCGTAGTGGATATCTTCTTGGGGTACGTAAAATGCCTTCCCAGTACCGCAGGGTTGAGTGCGGGTCACTTCTGCGCCATTGCCATCGACTTGTATCGCTTGACACGAACACAGAACCGCTTGGGGTCGTTGAGCGATCGCTGATCCCATCTCTTCAATGCAGTTGGGAGCCAGATAGTCATCGTCATCCACTGGCTTGATCCACTTTCCCTTTGCTACCCTCACCCCTGCATTCACTGCGCCTGAGTGACCCAAGTTAGCAGAATTGCGGTGGTAAATGACGCGAGATCCTAAACTACGAATATATTCTTCCGTACCATCGTCCGAGCCGTTATCCGCCACGACCACTTCGCAGGGCCAGGTTTGTGCTAATGCGGATTCTACGGCTCGCCGCAACAGAGGTAAACGGTTATAGGTTGTGATGACAATAGTAAACTGACTCATGGCGGCGCACTTTTCTCAAACAGGTTTAAGTGGATTTTGCTTACGCGATTTTGACAGCCACGTAACCATCATACGTTGTTTTACGCAGAAGCTAAAGCTACGGGTTTATCTTTTCTAAACGATTGGGTTGGGTCATATCTCCCTTTCTGCTTCCGTTTCGTTTTTAACAGCTTAGATTTGTTCATAACCCAAAACGGCATACAATCCTATGGTTTTTGCGGTTATGTGTTCTGAATTACTAGCTTATCTGCTGATCAGTATTCTAGGCAATTTTCTGGAAAAATATGTAAATTTTCGGTAAATTTTCTGATTCATCGGCAAAGCCGGAGTTAAACCTTGAGCCATCTGTCAGGCTGCACCAGGTTTAGGACTTACGCAGTCTTCAGAGCGAGAAACAATGGCAAAATTGCTGATTTTATCGACTTTTCCCCTCTTGTTTCCCTTCCCTGCTCATATTCAAGCATTTTTGCTGCAAATGCGTCATTCCTGACGGCGTTGAGCCAATCAATGCACAATAGCGGATTAATTTCGAATCCGCCTAATTTCTGTATTTTCCACTACAAAAAAACCAGAGCAACCGCAGTTCAGTATAACTACGGTTACCCGAGGGATATTTGCTTAAATTTTTGGTAAATCTTAGTTGATTCTACGAATCTTGTTGCGGCAAAAATCGTCTATTTGGTAGCGCTTCTCTACCAACAAAACTCGGCTATCAGAATTTCGACTGCCTTGAGGGCGAATTTCCCTACTTGCGCTCTGGGTGTTCGGATTCGTAGGAGCTTTTCCCCAGCTGATTAATCGCTGCAATCAGTTGGTATAAGCGTCCCAAATCCCGTTGATTGAAGTACAAAACCAGGCGGGGTAAGTCAAAGGTTTCATCCCCGGCTTCTTGGGGCAAAGCTTGGCTTTTTTCAATTCGTCCCTTAACCAGGATGTCGCTGAATTGCTCGTTCAATCCCTCGATTGCTGCATCGGATAAATCGCAGTTAAGGCGGATGACAAATCGGTCGTCAACGTAGCGGCTAGAGTGATAGACGCGGTAAAAGCTATTGATTGCTTCCATCGCCACGTCTAAACGGTCTGTAATCGTGTAGAGATTGGGATCTTCCGGACTGATTAGACCTCGTTCGAGGAGATGCTCTTTGATGTAAGCATTCCAAGCTTCCCAGTAATTTCCACCGCGTCGATCGATTAAAACTACCGGCATGGGGCCGAACTTGCCAGTTTGGCTTAAGGTCATGCACTCAAACGCTTCGTCTTGGGTGCCAAAACCGCCGGGAAATAGAGCGATCGCATCGCTTTCTTTCAGCAGAAACAGCTTGCGAGTGAAGAAATACTTGAAGTGGAATAGCTTCGGATCGCCCTCGATAAACGGGTTAGCCTCTTGCTCAAACGGCAATTTAATATTTAGACCAAAAGACTTTTCTGCCCCAGCGCCTTCGTTACCTGCCTGCATGATCCCGCCACCGGCACCCGTCATCACCATGTAGCCCTGCTCTACGACTGAGCGAGCAAAGTCAACCGCCATGCGGTACTCTGGGGTGTCTGGCGAAATCCTCGCCGAGCCGAAAATCGTCACTTTACGGACGTGCCGATAGGGATAAAAAATTTGGAACCCCTGCTCCATGTCTTGCAAAGCAGCGCTGAGGATTTTCCAATCCAAACGCTCCACCTCAGTGCCAGCGATGCGTACCAGGGTAGCGAGTGCCTGCCCAATCCATTTGCTGTGTTTCAGCGTTGGCAGTTGATCGAGTAATTCAATTACTTCTGCGCGTAGAGACTCAAGCGCGTTTAAGGAATTATTTATTGTCATGAATAAAAAGCCCAAGGCGCGGGTTTCTATTCTACCTGGATTTGAGCTGCAATTTACCAGGGAAGAAACCCAAGGTTCGAGAAACGAGGGCGGCGGACTTGCCTTAATCGAGGGATTAAACCATTTCCACCCCGACTCTGGGAGGAATTTACCGATAGGGGGGGGTGACGAGCGGGTATGGTCATGCACCAGTTGGCGAGCGCCAAGCACTTGGGAAGGGGGACGAGGAGGAACAGTCCTCCCTACCAAATACTGTTGACACTCCTCTGCCTGAAGGCGAGAGGATTCTTTAAAAAGGAGATATCCACCGTTGGACATTGCTCGAACCACAACTCCCAAGACCGTAGTTACTCGAATCTCGCCTGTTGTGCGAGGGCGACGGTTCGCCAATTGCGA